>QHUE01000007.1 GCA_003221825.1 Gemmatimonadota bacterium | reverse complement strand
GCCTCGTCGAGATCGCCGAGCCGCTGTGCCAGGAGGCCAAGATTGTTGTGGTCGGCGGCGGTGCCGCGGGTGTCGCCGATGCGGTCGCGCAGCGTCAGCGAGCGGGCGTAGTACGCACGCGCGGTCGCCAGATCGCCCCGTTCCTCGCGGGTGCCGGCGAGCGCTCCGACGGCGTTCGCCTCGACGCGCAGATCCCCGATCGCCGCTGCCAGACCACGCGCCCGCTCCAGATAGGCGGTTGCACTGTCGAGCTCGCCGTCTTCGAGGAGCCCGGCCCCGATGTTGCCGAGCAGCGCGGCCATCCCCGCGGAGTCGCCGTTCGCCGTTGCGCGGGAGAGGGCGCGTTGCCACACCACGACTGCCGCGTGAGGTCCATCTGCTCCGAACGCCTTGATGCCCGCCCGGCGCATGCTGTCGACCGCCACTTTCACCGATCGACGTGCGGCCGGCCAGGCCTCGAAGCGCGCGACCTCACGGACGAGAAACGAGTCGCGCCACGCGACCGCATACGCCGCGGCGATCTTGCCGGCAGCGTCGAGCTCGCCGCGCCGCAACGACTCGTTGACCGCGTCCCGCACGGCCAGCGGCCGCTCGCGCACTTCCAGGACGAGCGAGGATGGAGGCAAGCGGGCGGCGAGCAGTCGGAGAGAATCGGAAGCAGGCGATTGCAGGACGGCGATGAGATACCCAACCCCGACGAGAATCATCGCCGCCGTGGTCCGGCAATCGAGAACTCTGTCAACTCCGACGCGGCCCACCGATCGAAGCCGGTGCGGGCATCGACCTTCCACAGATACGAGGCGCCGGGGACGAGCGCGATGGAATCGGGAAATAGGGCGACGGTGTCCGATGCCTCCGCCGCGAACACCACGCCACCAGTCGCGTCGAACACGGTCACGCGATAGCGGTCCGCTCCGGCGACGTGGCTCCAGCGAAGATCGTTCACGGCCGCCACAGCGCCAATCGGCGATTGAGGAACGGGCGTGGTGGCCGGTGGCGGCGGTGGCGGTCCGCGGTGCCCGGGTGAGCGGTCATCCACCGGAGACCACAGCAGCAGCAGGACGGTTGCCGCAGCCGCCAATGGCACAGCAACCCGAAGGACAGGTCCGCGCCGGTGCCGGCGTCCCTCGACGATCTCGATCTCGTGCGTGATGGGTCCGTCGGCAAGCGCCTCGGCAACCGACGCCACTGCCCGGCGACACAGCGCACACGTGGCAACGTGCGCCAGTGCACGACTCCGCAGTTCGGCGTCGAGTGTTCCGTCGGCCAGCGCCGCCACGGTGTGTTCATCCAGGCAGTCGGGCTTTGCGATGGGGGTCTCGCGCGTGTGGAACAACCCGCGCAGGCGATCGAGACGGTCGAAATCGCTCATATCCTACCCAACGTGGGACGGCCAACGCCGTCCAGAGTGCTCAGCCGTGCACGCATCACGGCGAGAGCGCGATACACATGGTTGTAAACAGCCTTGGCATTCGGCCACCCGACAACCTTCGCCACCGCGTCGGCTGGCATTTCTTCCACGACGAACAGCTCGACGGCCACGCGTTCTTCGGGACTGAGACGGCTCAGCGCTTCCTCCAACTCGTCGCGCCGCTCGCTCGCGCTAACCTGCTCATCCTCGACGTCTTCCACTTGCGGCGCCGGCCCGCCCAGCTCGTGGAGGATGCGCCCGCGCCGACCGGAAGCGACCGCGCGATAGGTGGCACTGACTTCGGCGAGGAACTGACCGAAGGTGAGATCGACCCCCTCGGAGCTTTTCAGCAGCTCGTAGGATTCGATGTGACTTCTCTTATTAATGAAGAGGAACTCGAAGATGCGGCGCCGCAGCGGCGGCAGCTCGGCGGCAACCGTCGAGAGGCGGCGGCGACCGTCACGATGACGAAACCAGTCGACGGTGAGATGCCGAACGACGGTGACGAGCCACGTGGAGAAGCGCGCGCTGTGCGTCGGTTGCTCGATGTAACAGCGCAGGCGTTTGAGATCGTCTGCGCGCAGCGCTTCACAGACGCGCGCGAAAACGTCCATTACGTCGTCGTAATCCTGGGCGTAGTGGCGGATGGCGGCGAAGATGAGGCGGCGATACTGGTCGAGAAACAGATCCCACGCGGCGTCTACCCTGCCGCGCCGGAGCTCGGCCACCCAAGGATCCAAGGCCGGCCCCTCGAGAGAGTGGGGCTGGATATAGCCTTGGACGTTGCTCAGTGCAACCGTGGGAACGGACCGCGCGTGCGGCAACGTCCCGCGAGACCGACCAACCCTTGCGGTGACATACACATCGTCAGACGGACGTCATGCCACCGATTGCTCAGTCCCGTTCTAACTCAGGGCGTGAAAAACTCCGTCATCGCCGGCGCCGTGGCGGCGGCGCCGGGGAACTGCGCGACGCCCAGCGCCTCGAGGATCAAGCGCAGCGTGCTCTGGTGCTGGTACAGCGTCGTCGACAGGTAACCCGGCTTGGACTTGGGGCCGACGACCACCCACGCGATCCGGCCGCCGCCGTTGGTGCTGTCGCTCCCAGACTCGTCGAACACGATGATGAGCAGCCCGTCCTGCTGGAACGTCGGGCTGGCGATGAGCGGCGCGATGTTGTTCCCGAGCCAGGTGTCGGCCGTCGTGAGCGAGCAGTCGTGCGCGTCGTTGCAGAGGTTCGGCACGATGTTGGAAAAGTCCGGCAGCGTCCCGTTTGCCAAGTCCGGTGCGAACTGGATGAACGGCACGAGGCGGGTCCGCTGGCTCGAATCGTTGACGACGTCGGAGAGCAACGCGAAGACGTTATGCTTGCGTGCATAGCCGCCGACGTCGGGGCCCGTGTACCCGACTGACGGCAGATCCTCGGCGTACGACTTCCACGTCTTCCCCGCCGCCAGCAGCCGTCGCACGACGTTGTCTACCGTGACGATGGTGGAGTAGCTGTCGTTGTTGGTGATGATCTGGCCCGTCGCCAGCTCGAAGTAATTGCCGATCGACGGGTGCGTGTTGGCGTAGTACTGCGTGGCCAACCCGTACTGCTGCGCGAGACTGGTCAGGTACGGCATCGACGAGCTGCCGATGACGGCCGAGTAGTCGTGGTTTTCTTCGGTCACGATGAAGACGTGCCCGGCTTGCGGCGCTACGCGGCGCTTGCGCACGTGGGCAACGCCCGAGACCTGCGAGCCGACGAGCGTTGCCGTGACGATCACGTCCGCGGCGCCGGTGTCGGCGGTGTAGACGCCGGCGGGGGTGATCGTGCCGGCCGATGTCGTCCAGGTGACGTCGACCGCCATACTGTCGCCTCCGGCCGTGCGGCCCGAGGCGACGAACCCTTGCGTCTGACTGGGATCGAGGGCCACGCTGTCGGGCGCGACCCGGATCTGAACGACTGCGGAACCGTCCCGCGGATGGATCGGCAGCTCGCACCCTACGAGGGCCACGAGCGACAACAAGGTGAGCGCGGTAATCGAGGCGCGTACGCGTGGAAGTGACATAGCACCCTTCCCGGCGGCGGGCGGCTTTGCTCTGAGCAGCGTGCTCGCGGACGAACGTAGTCCAGGCACACACGGCTCGACTGTGATCTCGATCATGTCGGCGCCGGTCTCACGCCGACTCGACCCGACCTACGGCAGCGCCGCTCGCGCCCCCGTCCCCGCTCCCGCCGGCAGATTCTCCTCCACGAACCGTGTCAGCAGCGTGTACAGATGCTGCCGCGTCGTGCCACCCGAAATCGAGTGATTGCGGTTGGGATACACCATCAGCGAGAACGGCCGGTCCGCCGCCACCAACGCGTTGATCATCGCCTCGGTGTTCTGGAAGTGCACGTTGTCGTCGCCCGACCCGTGCACGATCAGCAGCCGGCCCTTCAGGTTCTTCGCGTACGTGAGCGGTGAGCCCTTGTCGTACCCGGCCGCGTTGTCCTGCGGCAAGCCGTTATACCGCTCGGTGTAGATCGTGTCGTAGTACTTCCAATGGGTGACCGGCGCGACGGCGATGCCCATGCGATAGACGTCCGGCGCCTGCGTCAGCGTGTTCAGCGTCATGAAGCCGCCGTAGCTCCAGCCCCAGATCCCGATCCGCGTCGAGTCCACGTACGGCAGCCGGCCGACCGCGCGCGCCGCCGCGGCCTGGTCCTGCGTCTCGATCACGCCCATCTGCCGATAGATCAGCTTGCGCCAGGCGCGACCCCGCGCGCCGGTGCCACGATTGTCGACGCTGGCCACGATGTAGCCGCGCTGCGCCAGCATCTGATACCAGAGATAGTTCTGCCCACCCCAGGCGTCCGTGACCGTCTGCGATCCGGGGCCACCGTACACGTAGAAGAGCACGGGATAGCGCGCCGTCGAATCGAAGTTGGGCGGCTTGATGAACCACGCGTTCAGCTTGATGCCGCCGCCGATGTCGACCTGCCGGAACTCGGTCGCGCCGAGCCGTAGGGCGGCGACTTTCGCCTTGAGCGCCGCGTTGTCGATGAGCGGGCGGATCATATGGTTGTCCGGTAGGCTCACGAGCGACGTGGTCGGCGGGACCCCGAAGCGCGAATACACATGCACGGCGTACCGGCCACTCGGGGACATGTCGTAGGTATGGACGCCCGGCTCGGTCGTCGGCGTGATGCGCTCGGCCGGCCCGCGCTTGGCGTAGTTGATACGATAGAGATAGCGCTGGGTGGGGTTGTCGGGCGACGCGATGTAGTAGACCCACTTGCCGATCGTATCCACGCGCTCCACGCCGAGGACGTCGAACTCGCCACTCGTCAACGGACGTGGCACCCCGCCGTCGCGCGGCATGAGATACAGCTGGGTCCACCCGCTGCGCTCCGATTCCCACAGAATGTCTTTGCCGCCATTCAAGAAGCGCAGCTGGTTGAACTGCTCGATCCACGCGTTGTCGGTTTCGGTGAAGGCCGTGCGGACGGTGCCAGTCTGCGCATCAGCGAGCATCACGTCCAGCGTATCCTGCAGCCGGTTCATGTGCTGGATCACGAGTTCCTTGCTCGTGCCCTTGCCAGGCGCCCACTCCATCCGCGCGGATCGACTGGCCATCTGGGTTCCACCGCCAGCCGTCCTGCAGGCCCAGCTCTTCTTCGTAGACCCAGTCGAACGTTCCGTTGATCGTAGTGCGCGAGCCGTCGCGCGTCAGCTGCGTCAGCTTTCCGCTGGTGATGTCCTCGACGTACAGGTTGTACTCGCCATAGCGGACCCACCCCACTCGGCCGCCGTCGGGCGAGAACTTCGCGAACATCAGCGTTGAAGCGGGACCGGTGCCGCCCAGTTTCTTCAGCGTCCAGCCGGCGAGATCGAGCACCCAGTAGTCGCCGCGCGTGTTGGTGCGCCACACCTGCTGCGAGTTGGTGAAGATCAGCAGGCGCCGGCCGTCCGGGGACCAGGTGTACTCCTCGACGTCGAGCGGCGTCGAATCGCCCGGGGGCACGAGCCGCGTCGCCGGCACCAGAATCGTCTTGAGCCCCGTCTCGGCGTCGTAGCGCACGAGGTCGCGGCCCGGTTTGTTGCCGGCGGCACGCTCGAGCGTGGTATAGCCGCCGTCGGCGAGCCAGGCGAGCGGGCCGAACGTGCCGCCGCGGAACTCGGTCGAGCCGAAGATGCGATCGACGGTGAGGAGCGAGGAGTCGGCCGCGCGTTGTGCCGCGGCACCCAAGTTGCTCAGCGACGTCAGGAACGACACGATCACGAAGGAACGACGAAGCATTGGCCCTATCCGGAAAATGAGAGAGAACGAAGCATAGCTAGTGGTTCGGCCCACCGCCTACCCGCATGCGCAGCTCGATTCCGGCAAACCGCGGATCGGCACGCAACCGATCGAGCTGCGGGTCGAAAAAATCCTCGGGCAGAAAGATATCGCGCACGGTGATCGCACGGTCGAGCTGCGCGAACGCGCGTGTGAGATCGCCTTGCCCCGTATAGGCCAGCGCGAGCGCGTACGGACCGCTTTGTCCCGCCGCCAGGCGCCGCTCGAGTTCCGCAGTGTAACGCGTGGCCGCGGCGCGATCCCCCGCGGCCGCGTAGGCATCCGCCATTGCGCCCGCGAGATCCTCCAGAAAGCCGCCGAGCTCGAGGGCGCGCTCCAGCGCCGCAACGGCCTCGCGATACCGATGCTGTTGGAGATGGACCATGCCGAGGATATAGAGTCCATGCGCATAATTTGGATCGAGCTGCAGCGTGGCACGGAGCTGTGTTTCCGCACTGTCGTATTGCCGCATCAGGTAGTAGGTCGCCCCGAGCTCACTGCTGATCACGAGCGACAGCGGATCGAGCCGCAGAGCCTCGCGCATCTGGTCCTCTGCTTCGTGCAGCCGGCCCTGAGACCACAGAAAATCGGCGTACCACTGATGGCCCGTTGGGTAGGCTGGATCGACGGCGATCGCGCGGCGGAAGCTCGCCTCCGCGGCGGGCCAATCCCAATCGTAGATCATCGTCCCGTAAGCGAGCGCGGTGTGCGCCTCGCCGACCGTGCTGTCCAGCGCCAGCGCCCTGGCGACGGCGGCCCGCGCCTTCGGCCAATCGATGTCGCGGGGCGCACCCGCGTAGGGGATGGCGAGCACGTAGGCGTCGGCCAGGGCGGCCCACGCGAGAGCGAACCCGGAGTCGCGGGCGACCGCCTGCTCCAGATAGCGCACGGCCTGCGCCATACCGGTCGCGGTCCGCTGATTCCAGGCGAAGCGGCCCTTGAGGTAGAGGTCGTAGGCTTCGAGATCGCCGGTCGGCCGCGCCCGCAGCGCGCGATTGCCGCGCGCGCCGAGTTTGACCTGCAGCGCCGCGATGATGGACCGCGCAATATCCTCCTGGACTCCGAACACATCCTTGAGCTCGCGGTCGTATGCATCCGCCCACAGCTGGTACCCATCGCGGGTGCTCACGAGCTGCGCCGTGATGCGAACGCGGTTGCCGCTGCGCCGGACGCTCCCCTCGAGTATGGCACCGACGTGCAGCTGGCGGCCGATCTCGTTCACGTCGACCTGCCGGCCCTTGAACTGGAACGACGACGTCCGTGCGGCCACCCTGATTCCTTCGACGCGGCTCAGGGCGGTGATCAGTTCGTCAGTCAGGCCGTCGCTGAAGTACTCCTGATCTCGGTTCGGACTCAGATCGGCAAAGGGAAGCACCGCCGCGGACGCGGGGGCCGCCGGTCCCGTCGCGCCGCCACGGAAACGGATCGCCGCCGCGACCCCGGCCACCAGCAGTACGACAACCGTGGCGGCAAGCCAACGGCGCTGCATGATCGGCCGCGCCGGCGCGTCGACGGACTGGAGCGCGCGGGCAAACTCGGCCGCGCTCGCGTAGCGATCGGCCGGTGTGCGGGCGAGCGCCCGCGCAACCGTACGCTCGACGGCGACGGGGAGGTCGCGCGTGGTCCGGAGGGACGGCGCCGGCTCGCTCAACCGCCTGGCGAGGACCGCTTGCGCGTTGGGGCCGGAGTGCGGCATCTCGCCCGCGAGCATCTCGTAGAGCACACAACCCAGCGCGTATACATCCGTCCGCGCGTCGAGCACGCGCGCGCCCGCCGCTTGTTCGGGACTCATGTACGCCGGTGTGCCCACCACGACCCCGCTCTGCGTCAGCGCGCCCCCGCTCGTCTCACTCCACGGCCGTGCGATGCCGAAGTCGGCGACCATGGTCGAGCCGTCCGTGGTGAGGAGCAAGTTCTCGGGCTTCACATCCCGATGGAGGACGCCGTGCTGATGCGCGAACTCCAGCGCCCGGGCTGCCTCGACCGTGATCCGGAGCGCGACATCGAGGGGAAGCTGCCGCTCGCGCTCGAGCCGCGCCCGCAGCGTTTCGCCCTCGACGTAGGGCATCGTGTACCACAGGATGCCGCCGGCATCGCCCGAGTCGAAGACGGTCACGATGTGGGGATGTTGCAGCCGCGCCGCGAGCTCGATTTCGCGGAGGAAGCGATCGGCGCCGAGCGATGCCGCCAGCGCCGGACTCAGCACTTTGAGGGCCACGAAACGGCGGTGCTTCAGATCGCGCGCGAGATACACCGTCGCCATGCCGCCGCTGCCCAGCTCCCGCTCGATCACGTAACGATCGGCGAGGGCGGCTTGCAGCTCGGCGGGCGCGGAGGCTGGCGGCATGCGGGAACATACTGATTCCCGCGTTAGGCAGCCGCTAGGCTACTGACGCGGTCCGCCGCCCATCGGGCGAAAGGCCATCGGCTTGGGCAGCGCATCGAGTTTCGTTTGCTGATCGGGCGTCAGATTGTTGCGGATCGCGGCGTACCACTGGTCCGCTTCGGCCTGAAACCCCTGCATCTCGGTGCGCACGCTGTCGAACTTGGCGCGCTGCGCGGGCGTGGGCTCCTGCCCGGGCGTGAACCCTCCCGACGCCTGCATCTGCTGCCGGATCGCCTGCCGGCGCGCCGCGGCGTCTTTCATGACGCCGTTCAGCGCGGTGTACGCCGGCGTGATTTTCGTGCGCTGCTCGGCGGTCAGGCCGAGGGTCTGGCTCAGCGAATCGATCGTCATCCAGTGATCGGGGGGCGGTTGGAAGCGGCGCTGACCGGCGTCGGCTGGTGGCCCGCCCTGCGGGGTCTGGGCGAGGGCGGACGCAGCGCCGCTTAGGACCAAGAGCATCAGAACCGTCGAACGCATACTGGTCTCCGATTGAGGGTGTCCTGTATACGCATGTGGACCCGCATCTGTTCGCGTGTGTCACGCGCAGCTTGACGCCCCCGGTTTTCGGAGCGACCCTTACCGGCCCAAGAACGGAGGCCGGTCATGCGCCGCCCAAGCTCCGGTTTCGCCTCTCCTTCTTTCATCCTGGCCACGATGGTGGTGCTGTTCGCAGATGGCAGATCCGCGCCCGCGTCGGCGACGCCAGACATGTACCAGGACAGCGTCAAGACCTATGGCTACATCTGCAAGAAGGCACCCGACTCGTCGTGCCAGTCGGACACGTCGAGGATTTTTGTTACGGCCGAAGTCGCTGAGGTTACCGTCAGCTACAGACTACACAGCGGCACGGTTGTCACTGATTCGTTTGAGCCCGGGCAGGTGGAAGCAATTTTCTTCACGATGTCGGCGGCGGATCGCATGTTGATTCCATATTATGAGCGGATCCGTGGCGCCAACTACGCAAAGAGCACGCGCCGTCGGTTGATGGCCGCTGCAAACCCTAGGTCGATGCGCCCATGATGCGCACAAACTCCGGTTCTCGGCGTAGCGGCGCGAACCACGCGGCGCGGGCGATGTAGTTGCGGAGCTGCGGGTTCGCAGCCACCGTGCGAAGGAGGAGGTGCAGCGCCGGCTGCCGCTCACCCAGCAGCAGTCTGATGCGCGCCTCTGCAAGCAGAAACCACGCGGCCGTGGAGTCCTGGCCGCTCATGTTCCGGGAGGCGGCCAGCAACGCGCCTGCACTGTCGGCGTCGCCGCTCCGCGCGTACAACATGGCGATGAGCAGCCGTCGCTCGGCGGGATACGTGCCGGTATTCGCCGGCGCAGCAGCGTCGAGCGAGTCGACGATCCGCCACCCCCGTGCGATCGCGCTTCCGCCCCGACCCGACCAGCCCAACGTGCGCAACTCGCAGTGCGCGAATTCCAGATCGTTCGGAAAGCGGTTGCGTGCGCGCGCACACCACGTCCGCGCGTCGGCGTAGTGCTCGAGGTTCAAAGCCGCGTAGTACAACGTGGCGTACACCGGCCGCGCCTCGAGGAGGAATGCATCGGCATCCAGGGCCCGTGAGGCCGCCTCCTCCGCGTCTGCGAACCTTCCCGTAAAGCGCAGGAGGCCCCCACTCGTCTTCGTAGCGCGGAGTTTCGGGAAGTGGTCTCGTCGCGGCGTTGCGGGCCACATCGCCGGCCCGCCGCTCCGCGAGCTGCTCCGCGAACGCTAGTGCGACGCGGGCGCGACCGACATAGGGAATTGCCCAACGACGATCGAGCACCCTGGCGCGCGCATACAGAGAATCCGCCCGCGACAACAGCTTACCGGCGCGAGTGTCGTCCCCGCTGCGAACCGCCTCGCGCGCGTCTTCCCGCAGGGCGTCCGCCTGCCGCACGGTTTCCCATGCCGCGACGCTCGCTGTGCCGACACGCCGCTCACGCAACACGACGGCTTCTCCAATCCGCTGCCGCAGAAACGTCGCGATATCCACCGTAATCGTATCCTGGAACGCGAACAGCTCGCCATACGGCCGCATCACCTGACGGGTATGCAGCACCTGACCCGTTGTCCCGTCGATCAGCCGCACGCTCGCCCGCAGCACTCCTCGTGATCTGGTGACGCTGCCCGAGACGATCGTCCCGCTATTCAGCACACGCGCCAGGCTGTCCGGTCGCACCGTCCGGCCGCGATAGAAGCGCACGCCGTTCGGCGACGTCACGCGCAACGCCGGCACCTGCGCAAGCTGATCGATGAGATCCTCGGTGAGACCCGCCGCCACCGTCCGTAGCGAGCTGTCCGGGCTGATGTCATCGAAGTACAGGACGGCGATGTGCGTCGGATCGAGCGGCGCGGTCACGCCCGGTCTGCGAACGGCCCAGAGGATCAGCGCCACGGCGATGACTCCCACCGTTGCGGCCACGATGCTCCATCGGCGCCGCTTGGCATTGACGGGCCGTGCCTGTGTCAGCGTCTCCAGCGCGGAGACGAATTCCGCCGCGCTGCTGAACCGGTTCGCGGGATCGCGCGCGAGCGCCGTGCGCAGCATCCGGACGACCGCGACCGGCACGTCGGGTCGCCGCCCGGTCAACGAGTCCACGGCACTGTCGGGACCCGGCGTCTCTCCGATGAGCATCTCATACAGCACCAGGCCAAGACTGTAGATGTCGGTCCGGCCGTCGAGCTCCGCCCGCCCCTGCTCCTGCTCCGGACTCATGTAATCCAGAGTGCCCAGCACGATGCCGGGGACCGTCCGGCGATCCCCCGCCTCGATGATGGCCTTGGCAATACCGAAGTCGCTCACCAGCGCGTGGTGCTCTTCGAACAGGATGTTCTCAGGCTTGATGTCGCGATGGATGACGTTCTGCCGA
The DNA here is from genome assembly GCA_003221825.1 of Gemmatimonadota bacterium. Taxonomy (GTDB): domain Bacteria; phylum Gemmatimonadota; class Gemmatimonadetes; order Gemmatimonadales; family GWC2-71-9; genus 20CM-2-65-7. Next base: position 19,749 of record QHUE01000007.1, on the reverse strand, counting down.
TGGGCATGATCGAGCGCCTCGGCGACTTCCTGCGCGATGCGTAGCGCTTCTGCAACCGGCAGGGTACGTTCGCGGGCCAGGCGCTGCCGCAACGTCTCGCCCTCGACGTACGGCATCGAGTAGAAGAGCAACCCGCGGGCGTCGCCCGCTTCGTGCAGCTTCAAGATGTAGGGGTGCTTGAGGCGCGCGGCGACCTTGATCTCGGCCAGGAACCGATCCGGCCCCAGCGTCGCCGCCAGCTCGGGGCGCAGGACTTTGATCGCGACCCGACGATCGAGGGTCGGGTCGTAGGCGAGAAAGACGATGGACATCCCACCGCGGCCGATCTCGCGCTCGATCGTGTAGCGGCCCCCCCCCGACAGCGCAGCGGCGAGCCGCGACTGAAGGTCGTTCACGGGCTCTAGGATACGGTGCCTCGCTTTGCGGGGTAAGGCCTTGGCGACACGCGGCTTGCCGACTACTTTCCTGTGCCCAATGCGGGACCTGTCGTTGTCACGCAGCCAGCTCCTGCTCCTCGCCGGCACGGCCAACCGGCCCCTCGCCGAGGAGATGGCCCAGCATTTGGGACAACCGCTGTGCGCGGTGACGTTGCGGCGGTTTGCCGACGGCGAACTCTTCGTCAAGATCGACGAGAACGTGCGCGGGCGGGATGTCTTCATCATCCAGCCCACGAACCCGCCGGCGGAAAACTACATGGAGCTGTTGCTCCTGATCGACGCGGCGCGCCGCGCGAGCGCCGCCCGCATCACCGCGGTGCTCCCGTACTTCGGCTACGCGCGGCAGGACCGGAAAGATCAACCGCGCGTGGCGATCAGCGCCAAGCTGGTGGCGAACCTGATCACCCACGCCGGAGCGGACCGCGTGCTGGGAATGGACTTTCATTCCCACCAGGTGCAGGGGTTCTTCGACATTCCGGTGGACCATCTGTACGCGGCGCCGGTGTTCGTGAGCCACTACCGGACCAAGCAGCTGCACGATCCGGTCGTCGTCGCGCCGGACGTCGGGTCGGCGAAGATGGCCCGCGGGTTCGCGAAGCGGCTCGACGCCTCGCTCGCGATCATCGACAAGCGGCGCCCGTCCGCGAACATCGCGGAGGTCGTGAACGTCGTCGGTGAAGTCGAGGGGAAAGACGTGCTGATCCCCGACGACATGATCGATACCGCCGGCACCATCGCCGAGGCGGCGGCGGCGCTGCGGCGGCTCGGCGCCAAACGCATCTTCGCGTTCGCGACGCATGCGCTGCTGTCGGGCCCGGCGGTCGAACGGCTGCGGGCCGCGCCGATCGAAGAAGTGACGGTCACGAATACGATCCGGATTCCGGACGAGAAGCAGTTTGAGAAGCTGAAGGTGTTGTCGATCGCAAGCCTGATGGCCAAAGCCATCGGCTATGAGCATTCGAACCAATCCGTCAGCTCGTTGTTCGACTGACGACCGATGACTGAGGACTGAGGACGGACGTATGGCACAGACGGTGAGTCTCTCCGCGACGGCGCGCGCGAAAACAGGTAAGGGCGCGGCGCGGCAGGCGCGCTTTCAGAAGCAGGTTCCGGCCGTGATCTACGGCCACGGCCGCCCCACGCAGCCGCTCATGGTGGACGCGCTCGCCCTCGAGAAGGCGCTCACGGGGATCGAGCCCGAGAGCACGCTCATCGACCTCACCGTGGACGGCAAGAAAGCGCGGGCCTTGATTCGCGAGATCCAGCGCCACCCCCTCCGCCCCGACATCATCCACGTCGATTTCTACGAGATCAAAGCGGACGAGAAGGTCACCCTCAAGGTCCCCGTCCACCTCGTCGGCACACCCGACGGCGTGCGCAACGCCGGCGGCGTGCTCGATCAGGTGACCCGCGAGGTCGAGATCGAAGTGCTGCCCGAGCACATTCCCGACCGCGTCGAGCTCGACGTCAGCGCGCTGAAGATCGGCGACTCGTTGCACACGCGGGATCTCACGATCGCCAATGCGGTCATCCTCACCGGCGCCGATCTCACGATCGCGACGGTGGTGCCGCCGCGCGCCGAGGAAGTCGCCGCGCCGGCCGCCGAAACCGCGACCGAGGTCGCCGAGCCCGAGCTCATCCGCAAGGTCCGCGAGGGTGAGGAAGGCGAAGAGGGCGAAGCGGCCCCCGCACCCGAAGGCAAGGCTGCGCCCAAAGCAGAGGAGAAGCCCAAGGGCAAGAAGGAGGAGTAGTCCGTGCGCGCCGTCGTCGGCCTGGGCAATCCGGGTCCGGAATACGCGGCGACGCGCCACAATGCCGGCTTTCTCCTCGCCGACGCCGTCGCCGAGCATTGGCAGCTCCCGCCCTTCCGTCGCGCCGAGCGCGCCCGCGCGACGGAAGGCACCGTGGCCGGCGTGCCCGTGCGCGTCCTCAAGCCCACGACATTCATGAATCGCAGCGGCGCCGCGCTGGCGTCGCTGCGCGCAGATCCGACGTTCGCGGCACCCCGGGACCTGCTCATCCTCGTCGATGATTTCCAGATTCCGCTCGGCACGTTTCGGCTGCGCCCCGACGGCTCGGCGGGGGGCCACAACGGCTTGAAGAGCATCGAAGGCGCCTTGCAGTCTCAGCAATACGCCCGCCTGCGCGTGGGTGTCGGCCCGCTGCCCGAGGGCACCGGGGACTGGGCGGACTACGTGCTCGCGCCGTTCGAGCCGGAGCAGCTGGAGGAAGTGCAGGCGCTCCTGCCGCAGATGATCGAGTCGGTCGAGAAGTGGCTTAAGGCCTGATGCTGCGTCTCGGCATCGTCGGTCTTCCGAATGTCGGCAAATCGACGCTCTTCAACGCGCTGACGTCCTCGAAAGCCGCGGCCGCGGAGAATTATCCCTTCTGCACCGTGGAGCCGAACGTCGGCGTCGTGGAAGTCCCTGATCCGCGGCTGGAAACCCTCAACCAGGTCGTCAAACCGAAGAAGAAGATCCCCGCGGTCGTCGAGTTCGTGGACATCGCCGGCCTGGTGAAAGGCGCGTCCCAGGGCGAGGGACTCGGCAACCAGTTCCTCTCGCACATTCGCGAGGTGGACGCGGTCGTGCACGTCATCCGCTGCTTCGAGGACCCCGACGTGGTGCACGTCATGGGGCCGGTCGATCCGGTGCGCGATCACGACGTCATCACCAGCGAGCTGGCGCTCGCCGATCTCGCCGTCGTCGAGCGCCGGCTCGATAAGACGCGCAAATCGGCGCGCGCCGGCGACAAGGAGGCCCAGCTCGAGCTCGTCCTGCTCGATCGCGTCGTGGCGGAGTTGAACGCCGGCCGCGGCGCCCGCGAAGCGGGCGAAAACGCCGACGCGATCAAGTTCCTGCGCACGCTGGGATTGCTCACCGCCAAGCCTATCCTCTATGCGGCGAACGTCAACGAAGACGATCTCGCTTCGGGTGGCGGCCAATGGATCGATAAGCTCCGGGCCGCCGTGCAGACCCATCACGAAGAAGCGGAGATTGTCCCCTTCTCCGCCAAATTCGAGGCGGAGCTCGGCGAGCTGGCGGGGGAAGAGCGGCGGGAGTATCTCGCCAGCGCCGGCGTCGCCGAGCCGGGACTCGACCGGCTGATTCACGCGGGCTACCGGCTGCTCGGCCTGCAGACGTTTTTCACCGTCGGCGAAAACGAAGTGCGCGCCTGGACGATGCATCGCGCTCACACCGCCTTCGACGCCGCGGGCGAGATCCACTCGGATTTCCAGCGCGGATTTATCCGCGCCGAGACGGTGGGGTTCGGGGAGTTTGTGAAAGCGGGCAGCTACAAGGCTGCCCGCGAACAGGGTCTGATCAGAAGCGAGGGGCGCGACTACGTCGTGACGGACGGCGACATCCTGCTGTTTCGGTTCAACGTCTAGCGCGTCCAGATCTCCACGAGGCCGCACGACCCCCGGGCCGACCAGCCCGCGCCCATCCACGTCGAGGCGCCAGCCACCGGGACCAGCGCGCGGGCCAGATCTGCCGGCGGCACCCCCCGGTATACCTCGACACCGGTGACGTCCGAGATGTTGATGCGATCGTAATCCGGTTCGCGCTGCGCAACGCCGTTGACGCTGACCGGAACCAGGCAGAGCGACCCACGGGTGAGCCGCGTCGGGCGGCATTCCGCGGAGCAGCGCGTCACGATGCCCTCAAGCGTGAGCAGACTGCTGAGCCTCGCCGCGTGGAGGTGACTGATCTCCTCGCGGGTAAAGAAGTGCGCGAAGCCGCGATAGGTCTCCCGCCGCTCGTAGAATCCCGCCAGGTCACGCCACAGATTCGCCGCTTGCGCTTCGACGACCAGCGGATCGAGATCCTCCGCATCCTGGTCGAGCAACACGGCGATCCGTTTCGAGTGTTGTGGCTCGAGCGAAAACAGGTAATCCTCGGTCACGCGCCCGTCGTACGAGATCAGGATGGCCCGCCGCCCGCTGGGCAAGCCAGTGAGGGCAAACCGTCCCTGCTCGTCGGTGAGGGTGAACTTCCCGCCTTCGCGCGCCGCGATCATCACGCCGGCGATGGGGCCGCCGTTGAACGAGGAGATGACTGCGCCGTGGATCCCTGCGGTGGTGTCGGTCTGAAGATGCAGGGATGAGGCGAGGAGCGCCGCCATGACAAGCAGCATGATCTACTATACCACGCCTGCTCACGCCTTTCCACGCCTTTACACGCCGTTTACCTTTATCGCTCACATATCCCCTACTCGGTGCCTTCCACCGCACCGGGTCACCCATGACCAAAGGGAGGTGGCATGAATCGTCGCTACGAGACGGTCTACATGTTTGATAGTGCCCTGGAAGAGCCGGCAATCACGGAAAAACTGAACCGCTTTCACGCCTTGCTGACCAAGGATGGGAAAGGCACGCTGACGAACGTGTCCCATTGGGGCAAGCGAACGCTGGCGTTCAAGATCAAGAAGAAAGACACGGCCTACTACGTCGTCGCCGAGTTCTCGGCGGAGGGCGAGCTGCTGCCCGAGTACGAGCGCGCCGTGAAACTCGACGAAGGCGTGCTGCGGTATATGTGTGTCGAGGCCGCGCGCGAGCAGCCGAAGCCGGTCGTGGCCACCGCCGTCGCCCCTGAAGAAGAAGAGCTGGAAGAGGAGGAAGCGTGAGACGTCCCGCCAAGACCTGTCCCGTGTGCGAGTCCGGCGCGCGCGTGCTCGACTATAAGGATGACCGGACGTTGAGCCGCTTCCTGACCGAGCGCGGCAAAATTCTGCCCAGCCGGCTGTCGGGCATGTGCGCGCGCCACCAGCGGCAGCTCGCGACCGCGATCAAGCGCGCACGGCAGCTGGCGCTGCTTCCTTACATCAAGGGTCACACCGCATAACTACCAAAGAGCCGTGGTGGCGCCTGGTCCTGGCGCTGCTGGCGTTCCTGCTCTGGGCGCATCCCAGCCTGGTTGGGCTGCCGTGCGCGGCGCTGCTGATCATCGCGCCCGCGAGCGGTGACCGTCGCGGCTGGTCGCAACCGATCGCCGCGCTGATCGGCGCCGTCAGTCTCGCGCGCCTGGTGGTGACGGCGGGAAGCGGCAGCCGGCTCGCCGCCGCAACGAGCGCCTACATCGTCCTCGCCAGCGCGGCGTTCGTGTCGTTCGTGCTGCTCAGACCCGATACGGTCCTGCGCCAGGCGTTCCGGTCGACCCTGGCGGCGGGCCTCGCCGCCGCGCTGCTGATTCAGGCGCTGTGGGGATCAGATGCCTGGGGCGCGCTCGGATGGGAAGCGACGCGCCAGGCGAGCCTCACGATGCGGGCGATCGTGGAAGTCGCGCCCGACGCATTCCCGATCTATGAGCCGATGGTGCGCTTCATGAGCCTCACGTGGCCCGGCATGCTCGCGCTGCAGACGCTCGCGGGACTCGCGCTCGCGTGGCAGCTGCAACGGCGCATCGGATCAGCGGCGTTGGGCGAGAGCGCACCGCGCGTGCGGTTCAAGGACTTCAACATGGGCGACGGCTGGGTCTGGGGCATCGTCGCCTGGCTGGGCGTGCTGATTCTGCCGGTGTCGAGCGTCCTGCACGTCGCGGGCACCAACCTGGGCCTCGTGGCGGGCACGCTGTACGTGCTGCGCGGCGCCGCGATCGTCGCGACGTTCGCCGAGGCGTTCGGCGTATCGGCGCTCGCGCTCGTGGTCGTCGCGGCGGCGGCGGCCGCGCTGGCCGTGCCACTGGTGTTCGTGCTTCCAGGGCTGTGCACGCTCGGCATCACGGATACCTGGTACCAGTACCGCCGCCGTCTGGCGAAAGCACGTGAGCGGCAGCGGTCCAACACAACCTGAGGATTCGAGCGTGGAAATCATTCTGCGGGAAGACGTGCAGCATCTGGGCAAAGTCGGCGAAGTCGTGAAGGTGAAGGACGGCTACGCCCGGAACTACCTGCTGCCCAAGGGGCTCGCCTATCCGGCGACCGACGCCAACAAGAAGAAGATCGCCTACGAAGGCGAGCGCCTGGCGAAACAGCGCGCCGCCGAAAAGTCCGCGGCCGAAACCGAAGCCACGCGGCTCACGGACGTGCGCCTGACGTTTGCGGTCAAAGTCGGCGAGGAGGAGAAGCTCTACGGCTCGGTCACCGCGAGCGACATTCAGCGCAAGCTCGAGGAGCTGGGCATCCACGTCGACAAGCGCAAGATCGACCTGCATGAGCCGATTCGCGAGCTCGGCGAATTCAACGTCGGGATCAAGATCCATCCCGAGGTGCGGCCCGAGGTGCGGGTCACGGTGGTGAAGGAGTAGCGATCGTCGCGATCGGGTACGTCAGCTCATCGTGGACGACCGCTCCTACCGCGACCGTCTGGAGCTGACGTCCGATGAGTTCTTCCGCAAGCTGCGGGCGGGCCTCGATGCCGGGACGTCCCAGCCTCCGCCGCAGGCGTTGCGCGTGGGGTGTGTTCTATCAGAATGAAGACTGAGCTCGCACAAGTTGTGGACGTGTTAGTGGACCGGAAGGCGGTCGATCCAGTAGTATTGGATCTACGCGGCTTGAGCGGGGCGACCGACTACTTCGTGATCGTCTCCGGAACGTCGAACGCGCACGTGCGGGGAATGGCGGACCACCTCGTCACCGCGCTCGCGCCCAAGGGTCTGAAGCCGCATCATGTGGAAGGGCTGGCGCAGGGGCGCTGGGTGCTGCTCGACTATGTGGACTTCGTCGTGCACGTCTTCCATCCGGAGCTGCGTGAGTTTTACCAGCTCGAGCGGTTGTGGGGTGATGCGCCAGTGGTTGACGCCGGGGCGAAAGGCTAGGCAGGTATGCGACGTGCGATGACTCGTCTGATTGTCGTCCTGGGATTCGGGATCCTGGCCACGCCGGCGGCTGCGCAATACTTCGGTCAGAACAAAGTGCAGTACCGCAGCTTCAATTTTCAATCGATTCAGACCGAACACTTCGACATCTACTACTATCCGGACGAGCGCGGCGGCGCGCTGGACGCGGCGCGGATGGCCGAACGGGCCTACGCCCGCCTGTCGCGCATCCTGCACCATCAGTTCCAGTCCCGCAAGCCGATCATCCTGTACGCCTCGCAGTCCGACTTCCAGCAGACGAACGTCGTCGACGCATCGGGCGAGGGACTCGGCGGCGTCACGGAGTTCTTCAAGCACCGCGCAGTCCTGCCCTTCACCGGCTCGTACGCCGAGTTCGAGCACGTGTTGCAGCACGAAATGGTGCACCAGTTCCAGTACGACATCTACAGCCGCGGCCGACCCGGCGCCGGCGTGCAGACGCTCGTGGCCGTCAATCCGCCGCTCTGGTTCATGGAAGGGATGGCGGAGTATCTGTCGCTCGGCCCGATCAATCCCGAGACGGCGATGTGGCTGCGCGACGCGGCGCTCGAGGGGCACCTCCCCACGATCGAAGAGATGACCACCGATCCGTACATCTTCCCCTACCGCTACGGGCACGCGCTGTGGGCGTACATCGGCGAGAAGTGGGGAGACGAGGTGATCGGCGAGATTCTGCAGAGCTCCGCCACGTCGGGGCTCGACGCCGCCTTCAAGCGCGCCCTGGGCCGCTCGCTCGAGGATCTGTCGAACGACTGGCGCGACGCGATTCAGACGACGTTCCTCCCGCAGCTGGGCGACCATTATCGGGCGCGCCGCATCGCGCAGCCGACGCTCACGCAGCGGCACTCGCATGGACGCATTTTCCTCGCACCGGCACTCTCCCCCGACGGCAAGGATCTCGCGTTCTTCGGCGATGAGGGCGGCTTCTTCGTCGATCTCTGGCTGGCAGACGGCGAGACGGGCCGCGTCAAGCGGCGGCTCGTGAAATCGACGCAAAACAACAACTACGAGAGCCTGCGCTTCATCAACTCGGCCGGCGCGTTTTCGCCCGACGGTCGCTACTTCGCGATCGCCGCCAAGCGCAAGGACCGCGACGATCTCGTGATTCTCGACGTGCAACGCGGCCGCGAAGAACGGCGCATCCACGTCGGGTTGAGCGGGTTGCAGACCCCGCAATGGTCGCCCGACGGGCAGCAGCTTGTCTTCACCGGCTTCAGCAACGGCTTCACCGATCTCTTCACCATCAATCGGGACGGCACCGGCCTGCGCCGCTTGACCAACGACAAGTTCGCCGATCTGCATCCGGCGTGGTCGCCCGACGGCACGACGATCGCGTTCGTCACCGATCGCGGCGGCGAGACTGATTTCGAGCTGCTGCGCTTCGGGAATCTGCGCGTGGCGCTGTTCCACCTCGACAGCGGCGCCATCGAGCTGCTCGGGAACATGGACACCGGCCGGAACATCAATCCGGTGTGGGCGCCCGACGGCCGATCCCTGGCGTTCGTGTCCGACCGCACCGGCATCAACAACGTCTTCCTGTACGACCTGGCCGACGGCCAGATCTATCAGCTCACGAACATGTTCACCGGCGTCCAGGGCATCACGCCGCTCTCCCCGGTGCTGACGTGGGCGCAGCAGGCCGACCGCATGGCATTCGTCTATTACGAAGACGGCCAGTACAGCGTGTACTCGGTGGAGAATCCGCGCTCGCTGCGCCGCGCCCCTTACCATGGACCCGCGACACAACCGGTCGTGACCCTGCTCGAGTCCGAGCAACGGGACACGCTCCTCAAGGCCCCGCTGTTTGTGGCAGCGGTCCCCACGACCAACGCGCTCGGCGGGACCGGTTCCGCGGCGACGCTGCCCAACGTCTCCGCGCCGGCGTCGATTTATCGCTCGGCGATGGGATTCCGTCCGTCGGCACAGCCGCAGCCCGCCGAGTCTACTTCGGCACGGCCGGCGGTGACCGTGCGGGCGCTCCTCGACTCCGCGACGCTCGCGTTGCCGGACACGAACGAGTTCACGTTCAAACCGTACAAGGTGCGGTTCACGGCGGACTACGTGGTCCGTCCGACGGTGGGTTACGCGCGGGACAACTTCGGCCGCGGGGTCTTTGGCGGGACCGCGATCGCGCTGTCCGATATCCTCGGCAACCACTCCCTCGTGCTCGCGGGCTCGATCAACGGCCGTATCGGCGAGGCGCAATTCCTCGGGTTGTACGTCAATCAGACCCATCGCCTGAATTGGGCCGGCGGGTTTTCGCAGGATCCGCTCTATTTCTATGGCGGCAGCGACCAGACGCGGATCGAAGATCCGCAACGCCCGGGTGACAGCCTCGACGTCTACTCTACGCGTATTCGTCGCTTCGTCATCCGAGACTTGTTTGCCGAATCATCGTATCCGTTCAGCCGCTTCAACCGCATCGAGCTGGGCGTGCACGCGATCAATGTCGCCGAGGCCACACTGGCGCTGGAGAAGTCGTACAACGCCAAGACGAGAAAGTTCGTCGATCAGCAGCTCGTCCAGGGTGGCGGTCCGTCCGCGACGTTCGTGCAACCGTCGATCGCGCACGTACACGACAACACCCTGTTCGGTTACGTCGGCCCGTTCGCGGGGTCGCGCTCGCGCTTCTCGATCGCGCCGGCTTTCGGCAGCTGGCAATTCACCGCCGGGCTGGTCGATTACCGGCGCTACATCTTTTTCCGGCCGTTCACCATCGCCGTGCGCGGCCTGATGTTCGGACGGTTCGGACGCGATGCCGATCGCTTTCCGGTCTTCCTCGGCAATCCCGAGCTGATTCGCGGCTACACCGCCGGCTCCTTCCGGAACCACGAGTGCGTCGCGAATCCCCAAACGAATTCGCAAACCGGGTGCGCCGAGCTCGATCAGATGATCGGATCGAAGATCGCCCTCGCCAATGTCGAGCTGCGCTTCCCCCTGACGCGCAGCCTGGTACTGGGCTTCTTGCCACTGGGCTTCCCGCCCATCGAAGGCGCAATCTTCTTCGACATCGGGTTGGCGTGGGACGATTCGAGCACCGTCAAATGGCAACGCTCCGCCGGCGAGAATCCGATGCTGGTGCGCGCGCCGCTGCGGAGCTGGGGTGGCTCGATCCGCGCCAATGTCTTTGGCCTGCTGATCATGCGGCTCGACTACACCAAGCCGCTCGACCGGCCGCTGAAGCACCCGTATTGGACCATCAGTTTAGGTCCGACGTTCTAACTCCGCTTCGCTAAAACAGTTGCAATGGCCTCGCCGGTTGTCTATTTTGTCCGGCGAGGCCATTTTGCGTATCTCCCGCGTCCTTCTGTTCGCGTCACTCACGCTCTGGGGTTGTGGACCCAAAGCGCCGGCGGCTGGATCGTCACAACAACAAACGCCACAACGAGTTAGCCAGCTCCAGATTCTTGCCCGCTCGCCCGGCGTCGCGATCCGGCTGCCCGGCAAAGGCGGGACTCCGCAGCTCTACCGGCTGCCGCGGCTCACAGTGGTCGAGGGCGTGCTCAAGGGCCGCCTGCCCCCGGTCGAACGCGTGGTCGGACTCGATCCCGAATCCGAGTTCCTCTTCGTGACGACCGCCAAGCACGAGCTGCTCGCGCTCGACCTCGGCAGCGGCCGAGTCGACACCGTCGGCAGGACGATCAAGCAGGCCGCTCTGGGCCCGGATGGCACGCTCTACGCCGTGGATTCGTCGCGCCGCGTCATCTCGCTGTCGCGCAGAACCCGCTTCGCCTGGCCACAGGCGCTCACGGCGCTGCCGCGCGATCTGTTTGGTGCGACCGATCAGCATCTGGTCGGCGTGATTCCGCAGGATCGCCTGCTCGTCGCCGCGGCGGATCAGCCGCCCACCGTACGGCCCATCGCGGCGGGCGGTGACGTTGCAGCGACGCGCTGGGGCGATCTCGTCGCCGTCGCCAGTGATTCCGGCGTGACGTTCTACGATCCGCTCGGACGCCGCGACCCCGCGTTCGTGAAACTCGCCGATGCGCCGCGCGCCCTCGCGTTCTCGCCATCCGGTCATCGCATCTACGTCGCACGCCGCAACGTGCCGGGACTCGCCGTCGTCGATCGCTACGAGCGCAAGGAGCTGGACGGCGTCGCGCTTCCCGGATCGGTCGCCGCGCTCCGCATGGATCCGCTCGGGCGGTGGCTGCTCGCGCGTCCCGCGGTCGGCGACTCCGCGTGGATCGTCGATCTGCCGATCAAGCGCCATACCGGCACCGTCCCGACCGCGTGGCAGGCCGACCTGCCGTCGATGTCCCCCGATGGGATGCTGATCTATCGGCGCGGCAAGGATGTCCTCTCGGCGCGCCCCGATTCGCTGACTGAAGTCGGGAGAGTCACCAACGGCGCCGCCGATATCTGGGTCCTGACGTCGTGGCTGCCCCGCGGCGTGCCAGCGAGTGCGGTGAGCGCGGCCGCGTCCGACAGCGCGGGCACCGGCGCGGAAGGCCCACTCTACGTCCAGGTGTCCACGTCGCAGAACCCCGAATGGTCGGGGCATCTCGCCGACGACTTGACGCGCGCCGGGCTGGCCGCTCGCGTGCTGCCACCGCAACACCCCGATGACGGCTATCGCGTGGTGCTCGGTCCGTACGCCACGCGCGAGCAGGCGGAAGCCACGGGCCGGCGGCTGGGCCGGCCCTTCTGGATCTACCAACCCGGACAGTGACCGCGATCCGGCAGTTGCCGCTCTCGCGGCTCGGGCATCTCGTTCCCCCGCTCGTCGACGGCGCGGCGCTGGTCGCGCTGATGCCGGTCACCAACGATCTGCCATGGGCCGCGAAGGCCGCGTGGGACATCGCCCGGATCGCGGCGCGCGACGGACGGCGCGTCGCGCTCGTGGATCTGTGCCTCGAGACCCCAGCCCTGCACGAAACGGTGGGCCTCCACGCCACCGAAGGAATCGTGGATGCCTTCGAGTATGGCGTTTCGCTGAACAAGGCCGCTCACGAAGTCACCGGCGTTTTCATTATTCCTGCCGGCTCCGAGACGGCGCATCCGGCGGAAGTCTACGCCCATGCGCGGTGGCCGAAGCTGCAAGCGGGATTCCGTTCCGAAGGGGCGCTGCTCCTCGCGCTGCTGCCGCGCGCGGGACTCGCGCAACTCTCGGCAACGCCGGACGGCGTGATCGTGCTGGCGCCGGATGGTGTGAGTCCCGCGTTTGCGCCGGGCCGCGATGTTCCGGTCCTCGGCGTCGTGCGCGATCGTTGGCTGCCGTCGAGTCCGCGCGTCTCACCGCCGCCGATGATGATCCCGGGCGAAGAGGAGCCGCGCCGCGGCGTGCGCTTCGCGCTGGCGGCGCTCGTAGTGGCGGGATTGGCGGTCGGAGGATGGGCACTGCTCGCGCGAGCGCGCGAGTCGACGCTGCAAGCCACGCCACCCGCGCCCGCACCAGCACCCGCACCAGCACTCGCACCCGCTTCCAGCTCCCCGCTCCCTGCTCCAACGCACGCAACGATCCCGAAAGCCGACACCTTAGGCTGGACGATTCAGCTCGCCGCCTACGCGTCACTCGACAAGGCGCTGGCACATGCCGACCGGCTGGCGGCAGACGCCGGCGTCCCGGCGCTCGTGACACCGGTGCCGCAGAGTGGCACTGGCCCCGTCTGGTACCGCGTGCTCGCGGGCTCCTACACGACGCGCGCCGCCGCCGGCATGGCCCGCGCGGATCTGTGGCACCGCGGCGTTGCGGCGGAAGGGGTGGGTGACTTGTTGCTGGCCCCGTATTCGTATCACGCACCTCGCGGCGCGACACTCGAGATGCTGCGCCACCGCGGCCTTCCCGCGGTGCGCTGGTCCAACGGCGTCATTCTCCTTGGCGCCTTTGAGGCACCCGAACAGGCGGCCTTCACGCAGGCCGCTCTCCGGCGCGCCGGCGTGCGCGCGAACCTACTCCCCCGCATGGGGGGGGGGCCACCGTGAGACTGAGCAGGCTCGAGCTCTCAGGATTCAAATCGTTCGCCGGATCGGTGGAGCTGCCGTTCGATCAAGGCGTGACCGCCATCGTCGGACCGAACGGCTGCGGCAAGTCGAACATCTCGGACGCGGTGCGCTGGGTGCTCGGCGAGCAGTCGCCCCGGTTGCTGCGCGGCGGAAAAATGGAAGACGTCATCTTCCAGGGATCCACCGGTCGCCGGCCCGTGAACGTCGCCGAAGTCTCGCTCGTCTTCGATAATTCCGACGGCAGCCTCCCGATCGCATATCAGGAAGTCGTCGTCACGCGGCGGCTGTCGCGCTCGGGCCAGAGCGACTACCTCCTGAATCGCTCGTCGGTGCGGTTGCGCGATATCCAGGACCTGCTCCGCGGCACCGGCCTGGGTGCCGACGCCGCCGTCGTGATGGAAGCGAAGATGATCGAAGCGCTGCTCTCGGAAAAAGCGGAAGAGCGGCGGGCGCTGTTCGAGGAGGCGGCGGGCATCGGGCTCTATCGGGACCGCAAGAAGAGCACCGAGCGGCGGCTCGAGGAGACGGCAGCCGATCTGGCGAGGCTCGAAGACCTCATCGCCGAGGTGCAGACGCAGGTCCGCAGTCTCGCGCGCCAGCGGGGCCGCGCCGAGCGCTACGGCAAGATGATCGAAGAGCGCTTTGGCATCGCGATGACGCTGGTGCGCCGGGAGATCGAAGACTTCGACCTCTCGCTTGGCGCGCTCGGTGTGCGCGCGCGTGATCTGGCCGAGCAGTTGCCCGCGGCCCGCGCCCGACTGGACGATGCCGAGCATCAGCGCGAAGCCCGCGTGCAGGCCCGGCACACGGCGGAAGCGCGGCGCACCGAAGTCGAGCGCCGGCTGGGGGACGCCAAGCTCGAGGTCGGACGGCTCGAGAGCGATCTCGCCCTGGCCGCCGAGCGGCTGAGCAATGCGGGCCAGCGGCGCCAGACGGCCGGCGATGAGCGCGTCCAGGCGGAGCGGCGCGCGGCGCAGGCGGAGCGCGAGCACGCCGCCGCGGCCGCCGAACGCACGACCGCGGAGCGCGATCTCGCCGCGGTGCAGAGCGAGCTCGGCGCGCGGAGCGGGGAGGAAGACACCGTTCGTGGGCGGCTGACGGCGGAGCGTCTCGCGGTGCGCGAGCTGGAAGAGGAGCTGCACCGTCGCGCGGAGACGTCACGCGCGCTGGAAATCGAGCGCGGCGCGTTGGACCGCGAACGAAGCGAGCTGCGCGAGCAGCTGGCGGTGGCCGCCGGCGAGCGCCAGGAGCGCGACGCTGCCGCGCGCGACGCGGCGCGCGATGCCGACGCCGCCGCGCAACGCGTCAATCGCGACGCACAGGCTGCCGTGCGCGCGGTGGAAGCGCTGCAGCACGCGCGGCGTCATGTCGCCGCTTTGCACGAGCAGGAGATGAGCGCACGCTCGGCGCGGCGCCAGACGGAGGCCGCGCTGTCGCAGCTCGAGGCACGGCGCGACGCGCTCGACGAGCTCGACCGCGAGCACGTGGGTCTGGCACCGGCGGCGCAGGCGTTGCTGAAAGCACGGCTCCCGGGTGTCCTGGGACCGCTCGCCGATTATGTCCGCACCAGCCGGCGGGATGCCGAGCTGGCGGAGCGGTTACTCGGCGAGTGGCTGCACGCGGTGCTGGTGACCGATGCGTCCGTCATCGACGCGATCACCGCCTGGCACACGGAGACCCAGCCCGGCCCCTTGGTTCTGCTGCCGTGTGTACCCGGGCCGCGGCTCGGCGCGGACGGGCATCCGCTCAAGGATGCGCTGCGGGTGGAGGGACCGGCCGCGGCGTGGGTCCGCGCGCTGCTGGCGGGTCACGAGGTGATCAGCGCGAGCGCGCTGCGACGCGCCAACGGCGCCGTCCTGCTCGACAGCAGCGCGCCGACCGCGGGACCACTGCAACGGCGCGCCGAGCTGGAAGCGTTGGAGAAAGAGGTGCGGGAGGCCACCACGAATCTCGAGCGCGCCCGCGCGGCGGAAGAGTCGACCGTGAAGGAGCTGACGACCGCGGAAGCGGCGCTCACGCACGCCGGACAGGGCGCCGAGGAGGCGCGCCGGGTCGAGCTCGAGGCCGGCGCGGAGAAGGGCGAAGCGGATCGCGGGTTGATCCACGCCCGCCGCCAGGCTGAGGAATCGGCCGCGCAGGTCGAGCGGCTGACCAGGCGGCTCGCGGAGGTCGAGTCGCGGCTCGGCGCGCTTCACGTCGAGCTGCAGGAGCGCGAGATGGAGCGCGTCCGCTCGGCGGAACAGCTCGGCACCGAGCGCGCCGGCCTCGCCGATCTCGAAACGCAGCAGGAAGCCGCGCGCGAGCAGCGCGTGCGCTGGCAGGTCGAGGCCGCGCAGGTGGAGGCGAAACTCGCCGCCGCCGCGGAGCGCGCCGCGCGCGCCGACGCCGACGCGCACGCGTCGCGAGAGCAGGCCGGCGCGCGGGCGGAAGAGATCGCGCGCATCGAGCGTGAGACCGCGTCGCTCACCACGCAGCGCGCGCAGTGGGAGGATACGCTGCAGGAGCGTCGCCTCGCGCTCGCGGAGCTGGACACGGCCGCGACGGACGCCGCAGCGCACGTCGGCATGACCGATGCCGACCTCGGCCAGGCCGAAGGCGCCCTCGATCAGGCGCGTAAGGCGCTCGCCGCGCTGGGCGAGGAGGAGCACCGGCTGCAGCTCGAGCGCACCGAGATCGAAGGCAAGCGGCGCGGGCTCGTGGAGCGCGTCGAAACGGAATGGCGCAAACCGCTCGCCACCCTGGTCGCCGACGCGCCGGAAGTCGCCGGCGACCTGGAGTGGCTGCGGCAGGAGAACGACCGGCTGCGCGGCGCCATCGACGCCGTCGGCCCCGTGAACGCCCTCGCCGTCGAGGAGCACGCCGAAGAGACCAAGCGACTCGAATTCCTGATGACGCAGCGCGACGATCTGGTGTCGGCCCGCCACTCGCTGCAGCAGGCGGCCCGCGAGATCGATCAGACCGCCAAGACGCTGTTCCTCGAATCGTTCGCGAAAGTGCGCGAGCACTTCCGCTCGGTCTTCCAGACGCTGTTCGGCGGCGGCGAATGCGACGTCCGCCTCGCGAACGAGGATGAGCCGCTCGAAAGCGAGATCGAGATCCACGCCGCCCCGCGGGGCAAGCGTACCCAGCGGATCCATCTGCTGTCGTCCGGCGAACGCACGCTGGTCGCGGTCTCGCTGCTGTTCGCGATCTTCCTCGCCAAACCGAGTCCCTTCTGTCTGCTCGACGAGGTGGACGCGCCGCTCGACGACGCGAATGTCGGGCGCTACGTCCGCCTGCTGGCGGAGTTCAAGGACCAGACGCAATTCATCGTCATCACGCACAATCCCCGGACGATGCAGGCGGCCGACGCCGTCTATGGCGTCACCATGCAGGAACCGGGCGTATCGACCATCGTCGGCGTGCGCCTCGGCCAGATGGAACACGTGTAGCGCCGAGCTCACCCGTCTCCCGTCCCTCTTCCCCCCTCCCGGGTTTCGTGCGGCGGTTCATCTGGCTTGTCCTCCTGCCTGCTGGGCTGGCAGCGCAGCGGCCCGCGGTTTCTCCGGTGTTGCCGCGGCTCCTGGCTCGCGTCCAGGACACCACCGTCTCCGTCTGGCTGTTCGCGCGCCCGACGGCCTCACGCGACGTGATCGGCGATCGGGCCCGTGCGCTGGGCGCGCGCATCCGCGTGCGGAGCCGCTGGCTGCATGCCGTCAGCGCCGACGTGCCGGCGGCGACGCTCCGCCAGCTCCTCCAGGACCGCGATTTGAGGCGCGTGCAGCCGCTCGGACGCTTCAAGCTCCGGGGAGCGCGCCCCAGTGCAGCGCCGCGCATCATCGCGGCAGGACCGGGCGACACCTGCGGCGTTACGCCCGGCGACGATCCGGTGCTGGGCCCGTCGGCGATGCCGTACCGCCAGCTCAATCTCCAGCCGCTCACCGACCAGGGCGTGGACGCGACGGGCGTGCGCATCGCAATCCTCGATACCGGCTTCGACACGTCGGACGCGGCCTTCAGCGGCATCACCATCACCGCGCAGCATGACTTCGTGTTCAACGACGACGTCGTGCAGGACGAGCCGGGAAAGGATGTCGCCGGCGCACAGTTCCACGGCACGGCTACCTGGTCGCTGTTCGCCGGGAGCGTCGCCGGCCGGCTCCACGGCATCGCGCGGGGCGCGAGTTTCCTGCTGGCCAAGACCGAAGACATCCGCAGTGAAACACGCGTCGAAGAAGACAACTATGTCGCCGCCCTCGAATGGGCCGACTCGATCGGCGTCGACATCGTCTCGTCCAGCCTCGCATACCTCGTCTTCGACAACGGCTTCAGCTATACGCCGTCACAGCTGAACGGCGACGTGGCGGTCACGACGGTCGCCGCCGACATGGCAGCGCAGCGCGGCATCCTGGTCGTGACGGCCGCGGGAAACGAGGGGCCGGGGTCGCGGTCGATCTGGACACCCGCCGACGGCGATTCCGTGCTCGCCATCGGCGCCGAGGACTCGCTCGGGACCATCGCCGACTTCTCCTCACGCGGGCCGACCGCCGACGGCCGCATCAAGCCGGACTTCACCGCGCCGGGCGTCGCCGTGTGTGTGGTCACGGGCGGGGGACACGTGCAGCGCCTGGACGGGACGTCGTTCGCGACGCCGCTGATTGCGGCCAGTGCGGCGCTGGTGAAGCAGATGCATCCGTCCCTGCTGCCCATGGAGCTGCGCGCCGCCTTCCGCAGCACCGCGTCGAAGCGCGCCGCCCCCGACACGATCTACGGCTGGGGTCGGCCCAACGTCGCCGCGTCAGCCGTCTTCCCGAGCGGCGTCACCGCCACAGCCCCGCTGCCCGCCGCGGGACCGCTGACGACGATCACGCCGACGTTCGCGTGGACGGTGGGGACGGTGCCCGCATCCGCTGCGCCGGTGACCTTCCGCCTCCGCATCAGCCGCGACACCACGCTCGCCACGCCGTTCGTTGACAGGCTCACGACGGGACAGACATTCACGAGCGGCCAGGCGCTCAAGACGGGGAGGCTGTTCTGGCAGGTGGATGCGACGGCCGCCAGCGGCGAGACGGCGACCAGCGGTGTCATCGGACCAGTCGTCGTGCCGGCCTGGGCCACGCTCACATCGCTCAGCGATCCCGCCGGCATGGTGATCGACACGGCGCAGCCGACGTTCAGGTGGAAGCCCGCGCTCGTGTCGTCGCCCCCCGGACCCCTGACCTACGACTTGCAGGTGCAGCGTGCGGCCACCGGCGTCCTCGACTTCTCCGTCGCGGGCCTGACCGATACCAGCTTTCAGCTCCCGCAGCCGCTCGAGCGGAACACCGCCTACCGCTGGGTGCTCGTCGTCTATGCGGGAGCCGATACCAGCATGATTCGCAGCCAGGGATCGTTTCTCGTCGTCGACCTCGGCATGCCGACGTCCACGCTCTTGTACCAGAACTTCCCCAACCCCTTCCCCGCGGCCGGCCGCGACTCGACCTGCATCTGGTTCGACCTCGCGCTGGCGGGATCCGTCGAGCTCGACATTCTGGACCTCCGCGGCAATCGGGTGCGCCGGTTCGTTCCCGGGCCCGATTTTCCGGGCGTTTTGGCCCCGGGCCGCTATGGCCGCGGGTCGGGCAGCGGCGGGATCTGTGACCCGCGGCTGATGTGGGATGGCCGCACCGACGATGGGCACCCGTTGCCTGCGGGCGTCTATCTCGCCAAGCTCAAGGCGCCAGGATTGCTCGTCTTCAAGCGGATCGTCTTTCGGGGAAAGTGAGTATGGAACTCGTTACCGTAGGCACCGGCACGGTCGCACCGTCGGCGCGGCGCACCTGTCCCTGTCACTGGGTCGCGCGCGGCGACCTGCGTGTGTTGCTCGACTGCGGCGCGGGCTCGCTGCACCGACTCGCAGAGTTCGGGCTACCCTGGCATCAGGTGACGCACGTGGTCCTGACCCATTTCCATCCCGACCACTGGGGCGAGCTGCCGATGCTCGTGTACGCCCTCAAGTACACGACGGAGCCGCCGCGCCGCGAGCCGTTCGTGATCCTCGGACCGCCCGGCGTCGTGCAGCTGCTGCGCACGCTCGCTGAAGGCTACGGCGACTGGCTGCTCGACCCCGGATTCCCGATCGGCATTCTCGACGTGCGCGACGCCGAGCCGTTCCCGCTGAACGCCGACGTGAATCTCGAGACGTTCCCCGTCCCCCACACCACCGAGAGCGTGGCGGTGTCGCTCGTCGCGCCCGAGGGTCGTCTGGTCTACACCGGCGATACCGGACCCAGCAGCGAGCTGGCGCGCTGGGCCAGCGGGTGTGATCTGCTGCTCGCGGAGTGCTCGCTGCCCGAGGAGCGGGCGATGGATATTCACTTGACTCCACAACAGGCGGGGGACCTGGCCAAAGAAGCGGGGGCGAAGCAGTTAGTCTTGACGCACTTCTATCCTCCAGTAGAAACTTCGGACCCGGCAAAACTTGCCGGCACGCGCTTTCGCGGACCGGTGACGGCCGCGAAAGACGGCGATCGCTTCACCATTGGAGATGGGAGACGCTCGCCGTGCTGATCGTGATGCGGCATGGAGCCACGCCTGACGAAGTCCAGAAAGTC
>QHUE01000130.1 GCA_003221825.1 Gemmatimonadota bacterium | reverse complement strand
CGGGGACGACGCCGGATTCTGTTCGGAATATCAGCACCGATCCTTCGCAGTACCCGAACATCCCTGGCCTGCAGGTAGAGCACCACCGCGAGGTCACACTCGGCTATGAGCGGCTCCTCGGCCCAGCCCTCAAAGTCACCGTCCGCGGGATCCGGAGGGATCTGTTATCCGCATTCGGGTTCGGTCTGGACGCCAACAATCCTCTCTACTTCGTAGTCGGGGTCTCGGCGGCGTGCAAACCGCCTCGCAGCGCAAGAACAGCACGGGGCTGCTCCCGAACGACCGCACCCACGTCCTGAAGCTGTCCGGCGCCTATCCGTTCGCTTTCGGCCTCACGACTGGGCTCTTCTTCACCTGGCAGTCGGGTACTCCGCTCAACGAGTTCGGCCTGAACTCCTATACCCGCGCGACGTTCCTCGTGCCGCGCGGTTCGGCGGGCCGGACTCCGGCGATCTGGGATCTCAATCTCCGGTTTGCCTATCCTTTCACCCTCGCGCATGGGATGCGGGCTCGGACGACGCTCGACTGGCTGCACATCGGCAGTCCGCGTCGTGCGGTATGGCTCGACCAACTTCACTACGCTAGCGAAGACGCCAACGGCGACCCCGCGAACGCCAACCCGACGTACGGGCAGGTGCTGAGCTACCAGCCGGCGACGCAGGCGCGGCTGGGCGTGGAGTTCACGTTCTAGGCCTTTCCTCGACCTCGATTAAGGACTGACATTCGCTGGATCGTCCAACCGTCGTTCTGGGGGGAGTCGCTCCATGACCGCTGTCCTCGCACTCGACCAGGGCACCACCGGTTCCACCGCGCTCGTCCTGAGCGCCGACGGCCGCGTGCTCGGCCGCGGCTACCGGGAGTTCACGCAGCACTTCCCATCGCCGGGCGAAGTCGAGCACGATGCCGAGGAGATCCTGCGCGTCACCGTCGACGCCGCGCGCGAAGCGATTCGCCAGGCGGGTGTGACACCGGCGGCGATCGGGATCACGAACCAGCGCGAGACGGTGTGCGCGTGGGAGCGCGCGACCGGCCGCCCCGTGCATCGGGCGATCGTGTGGCAGGACAGGCGCACCGCGGCGCGCTGCGCGCAGCTCGAGAAACAGAAGCTGTTTGACATCGGGAAGCGAGCGTGGGACAGGGATCTGCTCAAACTGTTCGGGGTCCCGCAAGCCGCGCTTCCCGAAGTGCGGAATTCCAGCGGCGACTTCGGCACGGCGGCGTCCGAGCATTTCGGCGCGGCGCTGCCCATCACCGGCGTGGCCGGCGATCAGCAGGCGGCGCTGTTCGGCCAGGGATGCTGGAAGCCGGGACAGGCGAAGAACACGTACGGCACCGGTGCGTTTCTGCTGCTCAATACCGGAAAGCATCGCGCCACCTCCAAACGCGGACTGCTGACAACGCTCGCGTGCGGCCCGCGTGGCGAGCCGGTGTTCGCGCTCGAGGGCAGCGTCTTCATCGCCGGTGCGGCGATGCAGTGGCTGCGCGATGGCCTGAAGATCATCAAGACCGCCGCCGAGTCGGAACAGCTTGCCAAGAGCGTCACCGACACCGGCGGTGTGTACTTCGTGCCCGCGTTCGTCGGCCTGGGTGCGCCCCACTGGGAACCGAACGCGCGCGGCACGATCGTCGGACTCACGCGCGGCAGCGAGCGCGCCCACCTCGTCCGCGCGGCGCTGGAGGCGATGGCGTTCAGCACCAAGGAAGTGCTCGACGCCATGCTGGCGGACGCGAAGATCAAGCTCTCGAGCCTGCTCGTGGACGGCGGCGCCGCCGCGAACGATTGGCTCATGCAGTTCCAAGCCGACGTCCTCGGCGTCGCGGTCGCCCGGCCGGATCTCGTCGAGACCACTGCACTCGGCGCCGCGGGACTCGCTGGGCTGGGCGCTGGTCTCTGGAAATCGGCAAACGCCTTCCTCGCGGGCCGCACCTTCACGCCGTTTGCGCCGAGCGCAGCGAGGCGCGCCGTGCAGGCGCGCGCCGCCGAGTGGCACCGCGCCGTGCAGACGGCGCTGCATTGGGCCGGATGAAGCCGATTATTGCGGTCATTGGTGGTGGCACCTGCACCGCGGAGGAAAGGGCGGTCGCGGTGGAGACCGGACAGCTGCTGGCGCAGCACGGCGCAGTCCTGGTGTGCGGCGGTCTCGGAGGGGTGATGGAGGCGGCGGCAAAAGGTGCGAAAGCAAACGGCGGGACAACCGTCGGCATCCTACCGGGAGCCGATCCTGCGGCGGCGAATGCCCACATCGATGTCCCGCTCGCGACGGGGCTCGGCGAGATGCGGAACTTTCTGATCGTCCGGACGGCGCACGCCCTGATCGCGATCGGCGGCGGCGTGGGCACCTTGTCGGAAATCGCGCTTGCCCAGCGCATCGGAAAGCCGGTGGTTGGGCTTCACGATTCCTTCAGGAACGCGCTCGATATTCCCCGGGTCGCGAATGCGGCTGAGGCGGTGCGGTGGGCGCTCGAACGCGCTCCGCACGGAGTGGTATAATTCAGTTATGAAGGCAGGCACGAAGTTCGCGCTTGGCGCGATCCTGATCGTCGGCTCCGTCGGGTACTTGATGGCGTCGGGGATCAAGCAGACCGGCCAATATTTCCTGACGCCGAGCGAATTGGCGCAGCACGTCTCGGCCGATCCATCGTTCTATGATCTCGGCCTGAAAGTCGGCGCACGCGTCGTCCCCGGCACGGTGTCAAAGGAAACCGCGACCCAAACGTTGCGTTGTCACATCACCGACGGGACGGTCAACTACGCCGTGGTCTTCAAGGGCCTTCCTCCCGACACCTTCACCGACTCCGTGGAAGTCGTCGTCGAAGGGCGACTGCAACGGGATGGCGTGATTCACGCGACCAACGTGCTCGCGAAGTGCGGGTCGCGCTACGAAGCGGTTCCCAAAGCGTAAATGACGCTGCTCGGGTCTCTCTCCCTCTGGCTCGCCCTTCTGGTGGGCCTGTGGGGAGCGATCACGGGTTTCGTCGGCGGCGCGCAGCAGCGCACCGACCTCCAGCAAAGCGCGCGTCATGCGACGTTCGTGCTGTTCGGCGCGCTCCTCGTCGCCGTGATCTCGCTCGAGGTCGCGATCTTCCGCCACGATTTCAGCGTGCAGTACGTCGCGTCCCGCACGAGCCGCAATCTGCCGACGTTCTATCTCTGGTCCGCGCTGTACTCGGGTCAGGAAGGCAGCCTGCTGTTTTGGGCGGCGGTGCTCAGCCTGTTCGGCGCCATGACGCAGCTGCTCACCAGCCGGCGCCACCGCGCGTACCTGCCGTACGTTGCCGCGGTCACCTCGCTCGTCGCCACGTTCTTCGTGAGCGTCATGCTCTTCGCCCCGGCCAATCCGTTCCAGCGGTTGCCGTTCACGCCGCTGGACGGGTCGGGGATGAACCCGCAGCTGCAGAATCCGGGGATGGTGTTCCATCCCCCGATGTTGTACCTCGGCTACATCTCGATCACGATCCCGTTTGCGTTTGCGGTCGCGGCGCTGCTCACCAAGAAGCTCGATGCCGATTGGCTGGTGGCGGTGCGCAAGTGGACGATCGTGTCGTGGCTCTTCCTCAGCATCGGGCTGCTCATCGGCATGTGGTGGGCGTACGTGGAGCTGGGGTGGGGTGGGTACTGGGCCTGGGATCCCGTCGAAAACGCGGCGCTACTGCCATGGCTCGTCATGACCGCCTTCCTGCATTCGGTCATGATTCAAGAAAAGCGCGGGATGCTGAAGAAGTGGAATCTCGCGCTGGTCATCGGTGCCTGGTTACTATCGATTTTCGGGACGTTCCTCACGCGCTCGGGCGTCATTTCGAGCGTGCACTCGTTTACGCAGTCGCCGGTCGGCTACTTCTTCCTCTTTTTCCTGCTTGCGGCCGCGGTCGCCAGTATCATCCTCTACGTCAACCGCCTGCCGCTGCTCGAGGCCGAGGCGACGCTCGAATCGGTCATCAGCCGCGAGGCCAGTTTCCTCTTCAATAATCTGTTACTCATTGGGATCGCCTTCTCGGTGCTCTGGGGGACACTGTTTCCGATTCTCTCCGAGGCAGTGAAGGGCACCAAGGTGACGGTCGGCCCGCCGTTCTTCAATCAGGTGAACATCCCACTCGGCCTCGCGTTGCTCGCGATGACCGGCGTCGGTCCGCTGATCGCGTGGCGGCGGGCATCGATCCCGAATCTGCGCCGGCAGTTTGCCGTGCCGGCGACGACGGGCGTGTTCGTATTGTTGATCTTACTGGTTGCGGGAATGCGCGATATCGGCGCGCTGATGGCCTTCAGCATCGGCGGTTTCGTATTCGGGACCGTGGTCCAGGAGTTCGCGCGCGGGGCGCGTGCCCGGCATCGGCAATACGGCGAGCCGATTCCGGTGGCGTTGGTGCAACTGCTCTCCCGCAATCGACGCCGCTACGGCGGCTACATCGTGCACGTCGCGATCGTGCTGCTTTTCGTCGCGTTCTCGGGTATGGCGTTCAAGCGAGAGACCGAGGCAACGCTCCGGCCCGGCGAGACGGCGACGTTGCAGGGGCCCGACGGCCACCAGTACAGCTTCACCCACCTGGGCATCTCGCAGTACAACGCGCTCAATCGGCAGGTGACCGCGGCGCTGCTCGACGTGCGTCGCGACGGCAAGGCCATCGGTCGCCTCCGCACCGAAAAGCGCCAGCACGTCGACGCCCTCGGCAATCGCACCTTCGAGCCGTCCACGGAAGTCGGGATCATGAGTGGGCTGCGCGTGGACCTGTACGTGGTGCTCGCGGGCCTGGTCAACGGCACGGAACAGGCCGTGTTTCGCTTCACGATCAACCCCCTGGTGTGGTGGGTCTGGTTCGGCGGCTTTGTGCTCGTGATCGGCGGCCTGATCGTCCTGTGGCCGGGCGGTGGCGCCCCGCCCGGGACGGGCCCGCGTCCTCCGCGCACGCAGGCCGGATACGTCGTGAAGCTCGAGGCTGAGCGATGACGCAGCGCGTGAATCGTCGCGACTTCTTCCTCCTGGCCGTCGCAGGAGCGGGCGCCGTTCTCCAGGATACGACGAGGTCGGGCAGGGTCTACGATCCCGACCGGGCCGGCCGCGCGCAGGCACCGATTACCGCCGCCGACAACGACAAAAACGTTCAGACGCTCGAAAAGCGACTCCGCTGTAGCTGCGGCTGCGGGCTCTCCTAGGCTACTTCGTTCCGATGTTCGTGATTCTCGTCGCCGGTACAGTCCTCGTGCTCGTGCTGCTTAACTGGACACGTAAGGCGAAAGTGGCTGCTCCCGCGAGCTCGGCGACTCCGAATGCCAGTCCGGAAGAGCTCGCGCGGCTGCAACGCGAGCTCGACCGCATCCCCGGCTGAGCCGGGTTCTCCGATGCTCGAGCTGATTCTCGGAATCCTGCTGGCCGCGGGGGCGACCTACTTCGTCCTTCTGCCCATCCTCCGGCCGCCCGTAGAATCGGCGAGTAATCCGGCGGTCGACGACGAGGGCGAGGATCCCGCGGATGACATGAGCCGGCAGACCGTCGCGTTGCGGGCGCTGAAGGAGATCGAGTTCGATCGCGCGACCGGGAAACTATCCGACTCGGATTATG
This sequence comes from Gemmatimonadota bacterium, assembly GCA_003221825.1. GTDB lineage: Bacteria > Gemmatimonadota > Gemmatimonadetes > Gemmatimonadales > GWC2-71-9 > 20CM-2-65-7. The sequence continues at coordinate 822 of QHUE01000130.1, read as the reverse complement.
AGCAGCTGAAAGCCAAGTACACGGAGCAAGCGCTGATTGCGTTGCGAGGTGCAGGTGCTCTAACCCCGGGCGCAAGCCCGGGGATTCATGAACCCCGGGCTGCTGCCCGGGGTCAGAAGACCACAGGCCTGACCTGTCCGGAACATGGGGCGCGACCGGAGCCCGACGCCGTGTTTTGCTCGGAATGCGGAAAGAGGTTGGGATCGGCTCCCGGCTATTGCGCCCGCTGCGGCACCGCACTCGAAGACGATGCCCGCTACTGCAACCGCTGTGGAGCCCGCGTCGCCGCCTGACTCTTGCATTTTCGAGTCCCGTTTCCTATCAGTCTGCATCCCCGAACTTTGGAGCACGTCGTGAACCGATGGGTTTCGCGGTTGTCGGTGGTGCTGTTGCTGCTGGTGCTGGCAACATCTACCGCCGACGCGCAGCGGCGATCCCGGCGCAGGGCGATCGCCGTCAATGCTGGTCCCACGTATGGCGCGCACGTCGGCTACAACTTCGACGTGGACGAGCTGCTCGTCGGCGCGCAGCTATCCTGGCCGCTGACGCCTGATCTCGCCCTCTATCCTACGTTCGACTACTACTTCGTGAGCGGCGGCTCGCTGTGGGCCTTGAACTTCGATCTGAAGTACCGGCCGCCCACGCGCTACGGCGCGTGGTACGTCGGCGGCGGATTGAACTGGTCGCACACGAGCTCAGGTGGGGTCAGCGGCAGCGACACGAACCTCAACCTGCTGACCGGACTCGAGGGACGCCGCGGCCGTACCCGGCCCTACGTCGAGGCCAAGTTCATCCTCGGCAACGGCAGCTCGTTCCAGATCG
>QHUE01000129.1 GCA_003221825.1 Gemmatimonadota bacterium | reverse complement strand
ACCCGACCACGAGAACGTCGGCCTGCCAATCGGTGGCTTCGCGCAGGAGTGTGTCGACCACTGTGCCGTGTCTCACGAGTCGTTCGACTCCGATCTCCGTCACCAGCGGCCAGATGTCCTGCTCCAACGACTCCTGGGCGAGCGCATAGTACTCCGTCGGGTCCAGCGGTGGCACGCCGGGCACATCAGGAAGCGGCTCGAAGACGGTCAGCACGCGCAACTGCGCGCCAACCAATCGCGCGAACCGCTCCGCCAAACGGACCGTAGGACCGGCGGCCTTGGACAAGTCGGCCGCGACGAGAACCCGTCGCGGCGTGGCCGGCTCCCGGGCGGTGATGAGTACGGGCACTTCGGACGTCCGCACCACGTGCAGACTCGTGCTGCCGCCGAGCCACCGCTCCAGCGCCGTGTGATGCTTGCCGCCGAGGACCAGCAAACCTGGCCGGCTTTCCTCGACGACTTGCCGCAAGACGACCGCCGCCGGTCCAAACCGAACCTTCAACGACTCGAGGACTCGATCCGAAACAGTCCCCTTCAAGACTTGCTTGACCTGTTCACGCGCAACGGCCTGCTGAAGGAGCTGCATCTCGGCGACCTGCGGATCGGGATTCGTTGCCACGAGCGGCGGCCACGCATCGCGGACGGCATGGACCAGCTCACAGCGACCACCCGCCAGGTTTGCAATGCGCTCCCCGAGCGTGGCTGCTCCCACCGCCGCCGGAGAAGCGTCAACCGCGACAACAATCGGTCCCCAGGCCATCACGTGCTCCGTTGAGAGTACACGTTCAAGGTCGGGCATCGAGTGTGAAGAAATCCTGAGGATCGGCGGAAAAAACCCCGCAGAGTCAAGACACTAGAGGGATATCGACTTCGAAGCGGGTGCTTTGACCCGGTACACTCGACACACGTGCCACTCCCCCGTGCAGATGCGCAATGGAGGCGACAAGCGCGAGGCCAAGCCCGGTCCCGCCATCCGCTGTCCGCGTGCGCGCCGGATCGGAGCGATAGAACGGCTCGAAGAGGTGTGGGAGGTCGGCAGCGGCGATGCCAGGCCCCGAGTTTTCCACGGCGAACTGAACGCCGCCCGCGGGCATGGGCTCGAGCTGGACCCGAATCGTTCCGCCCAGTGGCGTGAACTGCAACGCGTTCTCGAGCAGGTGATCGACCAGGCGACCGATGAGCTCGGGATCGATCAGCGCACCCGGTTGTGCCGCCCGGAACGAGCGATTGACGGCCAGATCACGCTCCCCGAACCGGCGCCGCAAACGGTCGAGCCTGTCCCCCACGAGGCGTTCGATGTCGGTGGAGACACGCCGGGCCGATACCAGCCCGGCTTCGGTCCGGGTCACCAGCAGCAGATCTTCGCTCAGCTCCGTGAGCCGGTCGATCTCCTCGAGGCCGCTGCGCAGCACGTGCTCGTATTCGCGCTGCGAGCGGGGCGCGCGCAACGCCACTTCGATCTCGCCGCGCAACGCGGTCAACGGCGTGCGCAGCTCGTGACTGACGTCGGCGGTCAGGCGCCGCTGCGCCACGAAGCCGCGCTCCAGCCGCTCCAGCATGCGGTTCAGAACCGCGACCAGGCCTTCGTACTCTTCGGTATCCGCGTGCGCGAGGATCCGCTGATCCAGCGTTCCCGCTTCGATGCGGGTCGCCTGCGCGGTGATCTCCGCGACCGGACGAACGGCAGACGATGTGAAGTGCCAGGCGCCCATGAGGGTCGCGGCAGTTCCCGCCACGACAATGGCCACGAGAACCAGCAGCAAGTCACTTCGCAGCACGGCGGGAGAGACAGATTCCTGGAGCGCACGGGACGCGGACCAATAGAACGCACCCGTCGCGAGGAGCAACCCGGCGGCCATCGTCGCTGCGAACCGCGACGCGAGCGTGCGGCGCAGCGACCCCTTCACGCCTCCGCTCGGTCAGGCGTTTGCAGGCGGAACCCCACCCCGCGCACCGTCTCGATCAGCTCGTGGCCGGCCGCCTGCTTGAGCTTGCGGCGCAGATTGCCGACGTGCACGTCCACGACATTGCTCTCGGGATCGAAGTGCATGTCCCACACCTTTTCCAGTAGCTCGGTGCGGCGCACGACTTCCTCAGGATGCAATAGGAAATGCTGCAGGAGATGGAATTCTTTGGGCGTGAGGTCCAGACTCTTGCCGTCTACGCGCGCCTTGTGCTTCAACCGGTCCAGCTCGACACGACCATAGCGCAACAGCTCCGTGCGTCCTGCGCCGCCCCGCCGCACGAGCGCGCGTACCCGGGCGAGGAGCTCATCGAACTTGAACGGCTTGGTGAGATAGTCGTCGGCGCCGGCATCCAACCCACGCACCACGTCCTCGGTGGTGTCGCGCGCCGTCAACATCAGAATGGGCGTCGCGCGTCCCTCACGCCGCAGCTCCCCAGCCATCTGCAGCCCGGTCTTCTTGGGGAGCATGACGTCCAGCACGAGCAGGTCGTAGTCGTAGACGTGCGCCAGCATGGTGCCCTGATCACCATCGGGGGCGACGTCGACGACGTAGCCTTCCTCACGCAGACCCTGCTCGATGAAACCGGCGACCTTCCGATCGTCTTCCACCACGAGAATCTTCATGAAGGCATCCTAGCCGCGGCGCGTTGAATCATTCCTAAAGGGTTGATGAAGGAACCTTCAGAATAAAGGTTGCCCCGCCGCCGGCCGTCTCCTCTACCGTAAGCGTCCCGCCCAGCGCTTCAGCCAACCGGCGGGACACGGGAAGGCCCAAGCCGGTGCCGAGACCGGAGTGGGGATCGAAGCGCTCGAACGGCTCGAAGATCCGCTCGCGCAGCTCGGCAGCAACACCGGGACCATGATCGATCACGGCAAACACCGTGTGAGTCGCGTCGCCGTTCACGGTGATCTCGACGGCCGCGTCGTCGGGACTGTGCCGGATCGCGTTCGACAAGAGGTTCAGCAGGATCTGCTCGAGCCGCATCGGGTCGGTGCGGATCGTCGCGGGGCGGCCATCGGCCCGCAGCACCAGCCGCAGGCGCTTGGCGGTCGCCGCGGGTTCGCTGGTGGTGATCGCGCGCTGCAGCGCGCCCCGGACCTCGACGTCGCGCAAGACGGGTCGCACCTTCCCGGCGTCGAGTCGCATCAAATCCAGGAAATTGTTGAGCAGCACGATCGTGTGATCGGCCGCTTCATAGACCTCGCGCGCGGCCTGCTCGGAGAGCTCGGGCGACTTCCGCCGCACCAGTCGCTCGGCCCAACCGTACACGCCGGTGAGCGCGTTGCGCAGCTCGTGATTCATCATCGCGAAGAACAGATCGCGCTGGCGCTGCATCGCCCGGATCTGGCCGAGGAGCTGCTCGCTCTCGCCATGGAGCCGCGCATTTTCAACCGCCACAGCCGCCTGCGACGCCAGCAGAACGGCGATCGCCTCGTCCTCGGCGTCGAATTCGGCGGCATCGATCTTCTCGGTGAGATAGAGATTTCCGAACACGCCGCCGGGGCCCGTCACGGGAACGCCGAGGAACGACTTCATCGGCGGGTGATGCGGGGGAAAACCGAAGCGCTCGGGGTGGCGGTTGATGTCGGCCGTACGGATCGGCTTGCCTTGCCGGATCACTTGACCGAGGAGCCCGCGGCCGCGGGGGAGATCGCCGATCTTCTTGCGCGCCGCCTCGTCGAGACCGGAGGTGACGAACTGCACCAGCGTCTCCCGGTCGTCCCCCAGGACGCCGAGGGCGGCGTAGCGGGCGCCCACGACGTCGCGCGCGGCATCCACCACCTGCTGCAGCACATGCTCGACGTCGTGCCGCGAGAAGATCGCGATGCCCGCAGCGAGCAATCGCTCGAATCGTTCCCGAATGCGGGTCGCTTCGAGATGTGAGGTCACGCGTCAAAATGCTTCAAGCCGGTCACAGTGACAATTCATCCTTTGGGCTCCATTCTTAGAAACAGCAGCGCGCGCCGCCGTCACGCGCAACCACGCGTTCCTCATCTCCGAGGTGCCGATGTTGCGCTCCAAGACATTGCCGATCGTGCTCCTGCCTC
>QHUE01000128.1 GCA_003221825.1 Gemmatimonadota bacterium | reverse complement strand
CTCCGGCTCCGCCACCGCCGCCGCCGCCACCCCCGGCTGAGCCGCCACCGCCTCCGCCTCCGCCCCCGAGTCCGCCGTCCGGGATCAATTTCGCGGCAGGCATCGTGTTCGAGGATCTTGACGGCAACGGTCTTCGCGATCCGTTCGCCGGTGAGATGGGTCTAGAAGGATGGACGGTCGAGCTGTGGTGGAATGGCCAGGTTTTGGCCACGACGACCACCGATGCGGATGGGAAGTACCAGTTCCTGAACCTCGGCAACGATACGTATAGCTTGTGCATCCAGCCGCAGGGGGGGTATACGCAGACCATCCCAGTTGGTGGCACAGGATGTGGTGGTTCGGGTTACACGTTCACGTTCAACGGTGTGTTCCAGCAGATGTTCCCTGGCAACTTCGGGGAGATGCTGCAGTAGCTATATCGTAAACTCCTGACCAACCCAGGGCCCCGGGCAGTCGCCGGGGCCCTGTTTCTTTCACCTACTTGGGGATGAAGTCGATGCCTGGTTCGAGGCGGCGGGCAAACGCGGCGAGCAAATCGGCGGCGCGATCGAGATCCTCGAGTGCCACCATTTCGTTGGGGCTGTGCATGTAGCGGTTGGGCACGCTCACGAGCCCAGTGGGGATGCCGCGCATGGCGTTGTAGATCGCATCGGCATCCGTTCCGGTGTCGCGCGGCGCCGCCTGGATGGTATACGGGATCTTCGCCTGCTCGGCGCACTCGACCAACATGTCGAACACCACCGCGCTCACCGAGGAGCCGCGGCTCAACACCACGCCGCCGCCCAGCTTGTGATCGCCGGAGTGCTTTTTGTCGGCGCCGGGATAGTCGGTCGCATGCGTGACGTCTACCACGACCGCGACGTCGGGCTCGATGCCGACGGCGCTCGTCCGAGCGCCGCTCCCGGTCCACGCAATCTCCTCGCGGGTCGACGCCACGGAAAACACCGCGGCGTGTTTGGCCCGCTGCGTTGCCAGCCGGCGCAGCGCCTCGGCGGCCACGAACGCGCCGATGCGGTTGTCGAGGCTGCGGGAGACGATACGGCCGTTGGGGTACTCCTCGACCCGGCTATCGAGCACACCCGCGTCGCCAATCCGGACGCGCGCGGCTGCCTCGTCGCGGTTTGCCGCGCCGATGTCGATCCACAAGTCGATCACCTTCGTGACCCGGTCCAGCTCTTCCTTCTTCAGCTGGTGGATCGCCTTCTTCCCCACGACGCCGTGCACCGCACCCGAGCGGCTGAGGATCAACACGCGCTGTCCGACCAGCACCTGCGAATCCCATCCTCCGATGCCGCTGAAATAGAGGAAGCCGTCGTCGTCGATGTGCGTGATCTGAATGCCGATTTCGTCGATGTGGCCCGCGAACATCACGCGCGGCTTGCCCTTGGGGTTCAAGACGGCCACGGAGTTGCCGTGCACGTCGGCGCGGACGTCGTCGGCGAAGGCGCCGACCTCGTCGCGCCAGACGCGGCCCGGCGCCAGCTCAAAGCCCGACGGCCCCGCCGTGTCGAGCAGCTTCTTCAGGAATCCGACGGTCTTGATGGTCACGCTGTCTTTATGATGTCGTGATGGTGGTTACTGCCGGCGCAGGCCGGTTCGATAGAGCAAGAGCCCCAGAATCGAAAACATGATCAGGCCGACGATGGCGGACGTCGCAAAACCTCCCAGCGCGTGATACAACGGGATTTTCTCGGCGAGCCAGTCCGCCGCCATGCCGCGCGCGCTGCCCCAACCCGCGATTGCCGCGACTGCAATCCCGCAGATCGCGCCGCCCGCGATCAACCCGCTCGCAAACAGGACGCCCGGGCCCGATTCGATTTCCGCGAGCGACCGGTTGTCGGACCGACTGCGGCGCTCGACCAGCCAGCGAACGACGCCGCCCGCGAACATCCCGGCCGATGTCGTGATCGGCAGGTACACGCCGACGGCCACGGGCAGCGAGGACACGCCCATCAGCTCGATCGCGATCGTGAGGAACACGCCGATCAGCACCAGCCCCCACGGCAGCTTGTGCGTCAGGATTCCATCCGTGATGAGCGCCATCAGCGTTGCCTTGGGCGAATCGAGGCGCTTCAGCTCGTGGCCCGAGTATTCGCGAACGCGTCCGCCGATGCCGGGATCCACGACGTAGCGAATCTCGTGCGACGCCGGATCTACGAGGTATTTGCCCGGCGGCACGCCTTGCGTCTCCACGTATACGCGAATCACCTGGTAGCTGTTGTTGTCGATCGAGTCGGTGCCCCCGATGCCGAAGTGCGACATCGTCTCGGTGTGCACGACGATGTTGCCGTCGGCACTCTTGCCGCTCGCCGGCGCGACAAAGCCGGCCCGGGTCTCGGGGACCTGGTAGCTGTAGGCCTTATTGAGGAACGTGAGCGTCCAGCCTACCGCCAGCGCCGACCCGATCGCGCCGATCAGGATCGCGATCTGCTGGCGCCTCGGCGTTGCGCCCACCAGGAATCCTGTTTTGAGGTCCTGTGACGTATTGCCGCCGTTCGCGACGGCCACTGCGATGACGCACGCGATCGAGATGGCACGCACCCGATCGTCGATCTTGTTCCAGCCGAGCAGCAAGAAGATGAACGAGATCGCAATCAGGGCGGCGATGGTCATGCCCGAGATCGGGTTCGCGGAGCTCCCCACCTGACCGCAAATGCGGGATGACACGGTCGTGAAGAAGAACCCGAAAATGATGATCAGGATGCCGCCCAGCAGATTCACGCCGATCTGTGGCAGGAGCGCGATCGCGATGGCGAGGACGATCGAGCCGAATATGGTCACACTGATCGGCAGATCGTCGTCGGTGCGGAGTTTGGCGGCCACCGCCTGGCCGAGCCGGCTGGCGCGCATGTCGGCGAAACCGGCGCGAAACGCCCCGACAATCGTCGGCAGCGAGCGCGCCAGTGCGATGATGCCGGCGCTCGCCACCGCGCCCGCCCCGATGTAGAAGACGAATGCCGCCCGGATCTCGCTGGCCGACATATCGCGGATCAGCTTGGTCGTGCCGAACATCGGCTCGGTCATTGCGCTGCCGAACAGCTTGATCGCCGGCATCAGCACGACGTAAGCGAGACAGCCTCCCGCGAACAGATAGCCGGCGATGCGGGGGCCGATGATGTACCCCACGCCGATCAGCTCCGGGCTCGCCTCGACCCGCACCTCGGCGCCCTGGTAGGAGCGGATCACCTTGCCGGGGTATTCCTGCCACAGCTTCAGCGCCGTCATGAGGAACTTGTAGACGAACGCGATCCCGAACGCCTGGAACACCGTCTTGGCGTGGACGCCGCCCCGCTCCCCGGCGATCAGCACCTCGGCGCACGCCGTCCCTTCGGGGTAGGGCAGGTTGCCGTGCTCTTTGACGATCAGCGCGCGGCGCAGCGGAATCATCATCAGGACGCCCATCAACCCGCCCGCGATCGCCAGGACGGTGACGCGGCCAATGTCGAGGTCGTAGCCCATCAACAGAATCGCGGGGATCGTAAACACGACGCCGGCGGAGACCGAATCCGCCGCCGAGCCGGTCGTCTGGACGATGTTGTTCTCGAGGATTGTGGAGCGGCCGAGCCAGCGGAAGATCGTGATCGACAGTACGGCAATCGGGATCGATGCGCTGACCGTGAGCCCGATCTTGAGCGCCAGGTACACGTTCGACGCGCCGAAAATCAGCCCGAGCAGCACGCCGAGCACGATGGCGCGGAGCGTCAGCTCGGCGGGGGCCTGGGTCGGCGGAATGTAGGGTTGGTGCACGGCGGAGGGGGCAGTCATATAGGCCGCAGAATCTGTGTCCTAAACTGCACCGGTGTCCAGCAGCGATCCACGAGCTGAGCCTCGAACCTGTGTCAGGTCTGCGGGTATGGTGGAACCTCATGCCTGAGCCGACGGAACTAACTCTGCCCGAGCTGCGTGCGGCCCTCGCCGACGCCTACGACATCGAGGCGCCGATCGGGCGCG
>QHUE01000127.1 GCA_003221825.1 Gemmatimonadota bacterium | reverse complement strand
TAGTTGATCTCGGTCTTGATCTGGTCGCCGTCGTGCCTGCTCGTGATGTCCCAGACGCTCTGGCCACCGGCCGTCGTTCCAGTCGTCGTGGTCACCTCGACCCGGTCGGTCTGCTCTTTGAGCACGATGTTGATCACGCCGGCGATCGCGTCCGATCCGTATTGAGCCGAGGCGCCGTCGCGCAGCACCTCGATACGGTCGATCGCCGAGGTCGGAATCGCGTTCAAGTCCACACCCACGGTTCCCCGACCGAAGGTACCGTTGACGAACACGAGCGCGCTCGTGTGCCGGCGCTTGCCGTTGACCAGGACGAGCACTTGGTCGGGACCGAGGCCTCGGAGGCTGGCGGGGTTGATGTGGTCGGTGCCGTCGGCAATGGTCTGATGTGACGCATTGAACGACGGCGCCAGCGAGGTGAGGATCTGATTGACCTCGGTCTGGCCAGTTTCCTGGATTTCCTCCGAGGCGATCACGTCCACCGGAACCGGCGTCTCGGTGGCCGTGCGCGCCGTGCGCGATCCGATGACCGTGACTTCGGACAGCGCCAGCGCACTCGGCGTGAGTTGAAAGTTCACCGTCGTGGTGTCACCCGCCGCGACGTTCACGCGCCGCTCCGTTGCTGCATACCCGATCACCCTCGCGCGTACCAAATGCGCCCCTGCGGGCGCCGTGAATCGGTACTCTCCGCGAGCATTGGTGGTTGCGGTGCGAGCGGTGCCAACAACCACGACGCCCACGTTTGCCAACGGCAGGCCATTGTCGCCGGTGACGATGCCGCGGATCGTGCCGCCTTGTTGTTGCGCGGAGCTGGGCGCGGGCGTTGTGAGCGCGAACGCCAGGGACGCGATGAAAAGGCTTGGGATTCGCACGGATACCTTCCGGAAGTCGATGGCTGGTTATAGCCCCGCCAGCCGGAAGCGTCAACGCCAATGGTTGAGGTTCGGATTAGCGTCCTTCTATCTGCGGCCGGACATGTTTTTCGTAGCATTCGGGGCAGTAGCCGTGACTGAACTGCGCTTCCGATCGCGCCTCGACATAGCGGTCGATCGATTCCCAGTTCTCCGACGCGTCGCGAATGCGCTTGCAGTAGGCGCAGATGGGGAGCAAGCCTTCGAGCTGCTGTACGTGCTGGCGTAGGCCGAGGATCCGCTCGGCGGCTTTGAGCCGCGCGCGCAGCTCGTCCATGTCGACCGGTTTCGTGATGAAGTCATCGGCGCCGGCCTCCATGCCCTCGAGATAGCGCTTTTTTCCTCCGGTCGCGGTAATCAACAGGAAATAGGAGTAGCGGTCGGTGGCGCGTGCACGCATCCGCCGGCAGAGCTCGGGACCGTCGACCTCGGGCATCTGCCAGTCGGAGATGACGATCGGGAAGTGACCCAGCTGCAGGTTGGCCCACGCCTCGCCGCCGTGCTCGGCCTCGGTGACGTCGTAGCCGAGACCCTTCAGCACGGCGCTCAGGGTCATCCGCGCGACGGCGTCATCTTCGGCGAGCAGGAGATTCATCGAAGTGCGCCCGGGAGGATTCGAACCTCCGACCAACAGCTTAGAAGGCTGCTGCTCTATCCACCTGAGCTACGGGCGCGCGTCAGGCAAACCACAACTTAACGAAATCTCGGGCGCCGCAGGCATGCCTGCCGATGCCGCAAAAACGCCCTACCCCGTTTTTCCGCCATATCGTAGCATGTAGCACGCATGGCCGCCCCCGCGCTGAACGACGACCGCCCGGAAAACGCGGTCGCAACCGACGAGCGCATCCGCGCCGACCTCGCCCGACTGCTGCAGGAGCGGCTCGTGCGCGAGAGCATGCTCGGCGTCTGGGTCCACCCGATCCTCATCGCGGTCGTGGTGGCGCTCGCGTGGCCCGACGCGCCTTCCCAACTGCTGCTCGCCTGGGGCGGCGCCGTGCTGCTCACCGCCCTGCTCCGGGGTGCGTGGATCTATGTCGCCCCCCGCCGCGGGCTGCACGAACGGGCGGTGCGCACCGGCGTCCGCATCACTGTCACGTTGCTCGCCATCGCCTGGGGCGTGGGCGGCGCGCTGGTGCTGCCCGTCGTGCCCTTCGACACCACCGCGCTGCTTCTCGTCATCCTGGCCGGCCTCATCGCCAGTGCGCTGACGACCCTCGCGGCCGATCCATTGAGTATCCGCGGATTCCTCGCGGGCATCGCCCTCCCGGTCTTCGTATCGCTCGCCATCAGCGACCAGAGCCATCATCTCGCGGCCGCAATCGTCGTGGCCGTGTTCACCCTGGGCATGGCGATCGTGGCGCGGCGCGCGCACATCACCCTGGTCGATCACCTCCAGATCACGGCGCGGCTGGCCGTGAGCGAGGACGCCGCGAAGCGCGCCGAAGCGGTGATGCGCGACGCCCGCGATCTCGCCGAGCGCGTCGCCCGCGCGCGCTCGGCCTTCCTTGCGAACATGAGCCACGAGATTCGCACACCGATGAACGCGGTGCTGGGGTTTGTGGAGCTCATTCTCGATACCGAGCTGACCCAGGAGCAGCGCCGCGCGCTCGAGCTGGTGCGCTCCTCGTCGGAAGCGCTGCTCATGATCCTCAACGACATCCTCGATTACTCGAAGATCGAAGCGGAGCACCTCGAGCTCGAGTCCATTCCGTTCGACGTGTCGAAGGTGGTGCATGCGACGGCCAGCCTCCTCGCGGTGCGCGCGAGAGAGAAACACCTCGAGCTGCTCGCCGAAGTCGGCGCCGACGTGCCCCGCGTCGTGCGCGGTGATCCCACCCGCTTGCGGCAGGTGCTCATGAACCTGATCGGCAACGCGATCAAGTTCACCGAGCAGGGCGAGGTCGTCGTCTCGGTGAGCGCAGCCGCGAGCGACGGGAGCACGACGCTCCGCTTCGCCGTGCGCGATACCGGCATCGGCATCGCGCCCGAACACGTCGGCTCCGTCTTCAGGGAATTCACGCAGGCCGACTCCACGACGACCCGACGCTACGGCGGCACCGGTCTCGGCCTGGCGATTTCGCAGCGGCTGGTCCAGTTGATGGGGGGCAACCTGACCGTGAACAGCGAGCTCGGGCGCGGCAGCGAGTTCGCGTTTGCGGTCACGCTGCCGGTCGAGGGCGCGTCGCCCACTCGCGGCATCGGCCTGGCGGCGCTGGGCGGCCGCCGCATGCTCATCGTGGACGACAATCAGACGAACCGGCGCATCCTGCGCGAGATGCTGGCCGCCGAGGGGATCAACGTCGATGAGGCTTCCACCGCGGCGGAGGGCCTGGCTGCGTTGCGCCGCGTCCGCTACGACATCGCGATTCTCGACGTGCAGATGCCGGACATGGATGGCTTCCAGCTGGCCACCGCCGTGCGCGGCGAGAAGAAAATCGCGCGCACGAACCTGCTGATGCTCACGTCCGCCGGCCAGCGGGGCGACGGTGAGCGGTGTCGCGAGCTCGGCATCCGCGGTTACCTGACGAAACCCATTTCGCGCAGCGATCTCCTGGAAGCCCTCGGCACCGTGCTCGCGGGATCCCCAGACGAGACAGGGAGCGCGGAAGTCATCACGCGCCACACCATCGCGGAGTCCCGGGCATCCTTGCGCGTGCTGCTCGCGGAAGACAATCCCGTCAACCAGCAGGTCGCGGTCGCCATGCTCGTCAAACGGGGACACGAGGTGCACGTCGCGAGCAACGGCCGCGAGGCGCTGCATGCGGTCGAGGAGCGCGACTACGACGTCGTGCTGATGGACATCCAGATGCCGGAGATGGACGGCTTCGAAGCCACCCACGCGATTCGTGCGCTGCCCAAGGGCAAGGATCTGCAGATCATCGGCCTCACGGCGCACGCACTCTCGGGGGAGCGCGAGCGCTGCCTCTCGCACGGCATGACGGACTATCTCGCCAAGCCATTCAAGGCGCACGAGCTGTTCGCGCTCGTCGAAGGGAGTGGCGATCGCCGGACGCCGCCAGCAGCACCGCTCCCCGCGGCGGCGCCGCCGGTCGACCTGGAGGGATT
>QHUE01000174.1 GCA_003221825.1 Gemmatimonadota bacterium | reverse complement strand
GCGTCCATCGCGATCATCTTCGCCGTCGTCACATTCGTCTTCATTCTGATCCACGTGGCACCGGGCCGGCCCTGCCCCGAGAACGTCGACCCGGCCGTGTGCGATCTGGTGAACCGGCAATTCGGCCTCGACCGGTCCGTCCCGGAGCAGTACTGGCGGTATCTGGTGGCGCTGGCCCATGGGAACCTCGGGGTTTCGTTCACCGACGGCCGCCCGGTGCGCGTCGCCATCGCCGAGACGATTCCGTTCACGTTGCAGCTGGCGGGCGCCGCGCTGCTGCTGGATTTTCTCCTCGGGCTCGGCCTGGGGATCTATCAGGCGGGCCGCGTGAACCGCCTGCCGGACGTGATCCTCGGGAACGCCACCCTCTTCATCTATTCCCTGCCCACATTTTGGTTGGCGCTGCTCCTGCTGCTGGTGTTTGGCGAGAAGCTGGGCTGGTTCCCGGTGGGCGGAGCGAGCGACCCCGTGCTCTGTCCGGTCGTGGATTCGCTGTATTGCCTGGCGGATCGCTTGTGGCACCTGGTGTTGCCGGCTGCCACCATCGGTCTGGTCGGGGCCGCGGGCACCGCGCGCTTCCAGCGGGCCGCCATGCTCGAAGTGGCGACGCAGGACTACGTGCGGACCGCGCGTGCCAAGGGCGTCCCCGAACGCCGCGTTGTGCTGCGTCATCAGCTGCGCAATGCCCTGCTTTCCTTTATCACACGATTTGGCCTTGCCTTCCCCTTCCTGCTGACGGGCGCTGTCTTGATCGAGACGATCTTCGCCTGGCCGGGGATGGGGCGGCTCGCCTTCGAAGCCATCCTGTCGCGTGATTATCCCGTCGTCACGGGGACCGCGTTGGTCGCCAGCACTGTGGTCGTGGCCGGCAATCTACTCGCCGACATTCTCGTGGGCATCGCCGATCCGCGGCTGCGCGTCCGCGCCGGCGCGGAGGCCGAGGCCCTGACCGCATGACGCTGGCCACGTGGTTCGCGCTGTTCGTCGCGCTGGTCGGCGCGGCCGAGCTGGTCCGGGCCCTCCGCCGCCGTGCGATGCGGCACGAGCGTTGGCGCCGCTTCTTTCGCCACCGGACGACGTCGTGGGGACTCGGGATCCTCGTCTTCCTGGTGCTCGTCGCGCTGGCCGCGCCCCTCATCGCCCCGTTCGATCCAAACAAGCAGCTCGACATCGTGCATCTCAAGAACCACGCGCCGTCATGGACCTTCCTGCTCGGCACCGATGTGTACAGCCGGGACGTCTGGAGCCGGACGGTCTACGGCGCGCGCGTGTCGCTCGGCATCGGCGCGCTGGGCGCGCTGGTGGCCGTCTCCCTGGGGACGCTCGTGGGGGCCATCGCCGGCTACTACCAGCGCTGGATCGATGCCGTGCTGATGCGCGGGGTCGACGTCGGCCTCGCCCTCCCCCGCATCTTCATCCTGCTGATGGCCGTGGCCCTGTGGGATGGCCTGCCATTCACGGCGCTCGTCATCGCCATCGGGCTGACGTCGTGGTTCGGCACCAGCCGGCTGGTGCGGGCAGAGGTGCTTTCGCTGCGGCAGCGGGATTTTGTCGTGGCGGCTCGCGCGCTCGGCGCAGGGAGCGGCCGAGTTATCTTTCGCCACGTTCTGCCGAACGCCGCCGCCCCGATCATCGTCTCCGCGGCGCTCGGCGTCGGGAATGTGCTCCTGCTCGAGGCGTCACTGTCTTTCCTCGGGATCGGCATCAAACCGCCGGACCCGACCTGGGGCAACATGATCGCGGATAACGCATCGAGCAGACCTCAAGACGTATTTCGTCACCGAGCACGGCAAGGGCACGGCGCGCGCCGTGGACGACGTCTCGTTCGATCTCTACCCCGGCGAGCCGTTGGGCATCGTCGGCGAATCGGGGTGCGGCAAGACCGTCACGTCGCTCTCGATTCTCCGTCTCGTGCCCGAGCCGCCCGGCCACGTCCTTCCCGGCAGCCTGATCGAATTCGAGGGCCGCAATCTCCTCGCCCTCCCGGCGCCCGAGCTGCGGGCGGTCCGCGGCAACCAGATCGCCATGATCTTCCAGGAGCCGATGACGTCGTTGAACCCCGTCTTCACGGTCGGGGATCAGATCGCCGAAGCGGCCATTATCCATCAGCACGTGTCGCGTGCCGCCGCCCGCGCGCGCGCCATCGAGATGCTGCGCCTGGTCGGCATCCCCGACCCCGACGAGCGCGTCGACCATTATCCCCATCAGCTCTCCGGTGGCATGCGGCAGCGCGTCATGATCGCGATGGCGCTCGTCTGTCACCCCAAGGTGCTGATTGCGGACGAGCCGACGACGGCGCTCGACGTGACCATACAGGCGCAGATCCTCGAGCTTCTCGACCGCCTCCAGCACGAGCTGGGCATGGCGGTGCTGCTGATCACGCACGACCTCGGCGTGGTGGCGGGCCATGCGGACCGCGTCGTCGTGATGTATGCCGGACGCGTCGTGGAGACCGCGCCGACGGAGGCGCTGTTTGAGCGCCCGACGCACCCCTACACCGCAGGGCTGCTCGCCGCGGTGCCGCGCATCGACGCGCCGCGCACGCGGCTGCACGCGATTCCAGGTCAGGTGCCGGCGGCGACCGCCTGGCCGCCCGGGTGCCGGTTTCATCCGCGGTGCCCGTACGCGTGGGAGAAGTGCGCTGCGCAGGAGCCGCCGCTGCTCGACATCGGGATGGGACACACCGCGCGTTGCTGGCTCGTGACGGAGCCTGAGCGCAGAGTGCCGAGGCGATGACCCTCGTCGAAGTCCGCGATCTCGTGAAGCACTATGCCGGCGAGCGCAGCTGGTTCGGCCTCGGGCGGGCGCAGGCACCGGTGCGGGCGGTGGACGGGGTGTCGTTCGAAATCCCCCCAGGTCGCACCCTCGGCTTGGTGGGCGAATCGGGCTCGGGGAAGACCACCGTGGGCCGGACGATTCTGCGGCTCCAGGAGCCGACATCCGGGAAGGTGCTGTTCGACGGCAACGACGTGTTCGGGCTCGACGCCGCGCGGCTCCGCGCCTTGCGGCGGCGCATGCAGATCGTCTTCCAGGATCCCTACAGCTCGCTCAATCCTCGCATGACGGTCGAGGACACGCTGCGCGAGCCGCTCGAGATTCACAGGTTGAAGGGCGCCGTCGCCGCGCTGCTCGACGAAGTGGGACTCGACGCGGCGTTCGCGAAGCGCTACCCACACGAGCTGTCCGGCGGCCAGCGGCAGCGCGTGGGGATTGCGCGGGCCCTCTCGGTCGAGCCGCAGTTCGTGGTCTGCGACGAGCCGGTGAGCGCGCTCGATGTGTCGGTGCAGGCACAGGTGCTCAACCTGCTCGCCGACCTGCAGGCGAAACGACGGCTCACCTATCTGTTCATCGCGCACGACCTCGCGGTGGTACGGCACATCGCTGACGACGTGGCCGTGATGTACCTCGGCAAGATCGTCGAGCGAGCACCAGCGGCGGAGATCTACGCGCAACCGCGGCATCCGTACACGCGCGCCCTGCTGTCCGCCGTGCCGGAGCCGAACCCCCGCGCGACGAGCCGCCGGATCGTGCTCGCCGGCGACATCCCGTCGCCCGCGCATCCGCCGTCCGGCTGCCCGTTCCATCCGCGCTGCCCGCATCCCAAGAAGAGCGAGCGCTGTGGTACCGAGGCGCCGCCCTTGCGGCCCATCACTCCTGGTCACCTGGCGGCGTGTCACTTCGCCGAGGAGCCGATGTGACCGCCGCGGGCCTCCTGGTGCTGGCGCAAACGGCCATAAATGCAGGAATTTGGTTATGTGATTTGAACGAGTCCTGCCAAGTTGGGTTTACCCCGGGCTTGCGCCCGGGGTCAGAAAACCTGGACTCCACTTGTCGGCTCATCGAGCATTCCAGACGTATGCGCATATCACCTGGCACACGTGGCGGCGCGTCGGGTGCATCGACGCTCGTGCAGCTCGCGAAGTGCGGATAGCGGTTGCGAGCGCCGCCAACCGCACCGGTGTGCAGGTGGTCAAGGGAGAGGTGTTGGCGAACCACATCCACTTGCTCGTGAGCTTCCGTCCCGATACTCGCATCAGCGATTTCATGCGCCTGGCAAAATCGGTCTCAGCCACACGGGCGAATCGCTTCGTGGTCGGAGCCGTGCGGTGGGCGCGAGGGTACTATGTGGCGACGATCCACAAGAGTGATCTGCCACGCGTGATTCGCTATATAGCCCAGCAATTCCAGCGACACCCCGACCTCATTCCACGACCGTCGAGGTTCTCTGACCCCGGGCGCAAGCCCGGGGTCAACGAACAAGGGATCTGGGGCGACCTAGCGAACCCCTCCCATCAGCCGCTGAATCGGCCGCGTTAACAGCAGGAGAATGGCGGCCGCCACGAAAGTCGTGACCGCCACCGCGCCAAACAGCGTCGGCAGCGGGAACCTATCGAAGAACCCTCCCGCAAATCCCGCCAGCTTGTTCCCCGTCGCAATCGACAGGAACCACACTCCCATCATCGAGCCCACGATGCGCTTCGGCGCGAGCTTCGTGACGATCGAGAGGCCGACGGGGCTCAGGCACAGCTCGCCGATCGTATGGAGGAAGTAGAGCCCGACCAGCCACAACGGACTCACGAGCACTCCCTGCTGCTGCGCCATTTTGGCCGCCGGGACGATCAGCGCGAAGCCTAGTCCCACGAAGATCAGTCCGAGTGCGAACTTGACCGGACTCGAGGGCTGCCGCGGGCCGAGGCGGATCCAGAGCCACGCCAGCAGAGGCGCCATGCCGAAGATCATGAACATCGAGTTCAACGACTGATACCACGTCGACGGGAAGTCGAACCCGAAAGCGCGATTGTGCGTGAGCCGGTCGGCGAACAGGTTGAGACTCGACGCCGCCTGCTCGAATGCTCCCCAAAAGATCGATGAGAACACGAAGAGCACCGCGATGGCTGCGACGCGGTTCCACTCAGCGCGGGTGAACCGCCACCACGGCTCGGCGGAGGTGGCAGGCGCTGCGCCCTGTTCGGTTTGTCCGAGCCGCTGCAGCGCCGGCATAAGACGCGGCCGACCCAGGACGTACTGAATGAGTCCGGCCACCATGCCGACGCCGGCGCACGCGAACCCGACATGCCAGTCGACTTTCTGGCCGAGTGTCCCGACGATGAACGGCGCGATGAACGCGCCGAGGTTGATGCCCATGTAGAAGATTGAGAATCCGGCGTCGCGGCGCGCGTCGTCTTTGTCGTACAACGCGCCCACCATCGTGCTGATGTTGGGCTTGAGGAGTCCGGTTCCGATGACGATCAGGCAAAGCCCAAGGAAAAACGTCGCCTCGGTGGGGATCGCCATGCTGAAATGGCCCAAGGCGATGATGACGCCGCCGACGAACACGCTGCGATACTGTCCGAGCAAGCGATCGGCGATCCACCCGCCAGGGATGGCCGCCGCGTACACGCCGAAACCGTACCACCCCACGATCCCTGAGGCCTTCTCGGAGGTGAATGCGAGTCCACCGTTGGCCACGGACGCCGTCATGTAGAGCACGAGGAGCGCGCGAAGACCGTAGAAGCTGAACCGCTCCCACATCTCGGTGAAGAAGCAGGTCGAGAGCCCGCGCGGATGGCCGAACCATCCGCGATCGATCCCGCTCGACATGGACATCAGCGGGTCAGCCATTGCGGTCCTTTCGGTCGAACAAATCGTCTTGTTCAGCGGCGTCCGGATGCTCAGCCGGCCGCAGCAGCGTCCCGAGCCGGGTTTCCCACTTCTCGACGTCGAAATGATGCTCGTGCTGCAACGCCCGCCGCAGCACCGGCGAGAACTCGTGAAACGCCTCGAGCAGCTCGCGCGTCGCCTGCCGCAGTCCTTCCAGCTGAAAGCTGCCGTCGGTCGCGCCC
>QHUE01000173.1 GCA_003221825.1 Gemmatimonadota bacterium | reverse complement strand
TGGCGGCGCCGACGTGGCGCCGTTGCTCGAGCCCGGCGCCCGTTCCGAGAAGGAAATCATCGCGCCGTTCAACTTCGTCGTGAACAAGTCGGAGGATGAGCTGCAGCGCGAGGCCGAGGAGCTCGCGGCGTCGGCGAAGCCGATCTACGAATTCCGCCAGCACGCCTATGACAGCTCCGCGACCACGATGGCGGCCTTCTTCAGCGCGGTGGATGCCGCGAGCGACCAGGGGCCCCAGGCCATCATCCACGCCGGCGCCGACTACGGGATTCCGCTCACGCTGCAGGAAGCCGCGTACCTGAGTAAGGGCGGCAAGCGGCGCGCCCTGCAGCAGGCGCTGAGCCGGCTGTTCGATCGCACGCTGGCGCAGGGCGTGACCGGCCCGGGGGTGCTGCAAGGCGAGCAGTCGCGCGAATTGATCGTCCGCCGCGGCTCAACGGAATCGTCGGTGCTGCGCGATCAGGTGCTCACGTTCGCCCAGTACCTGAACCGCGCCAAGCAGCTGCATCCCGACGCGGGCTCGAGCGTGGGCGACGTGCTGTACCTCAAGCTGGTGCGGCAGTTCTTCCGGCCGACCCTGATTCCCAAACCGCTGGAAACGGAACGGCGCCGCAACGAGCTGCGGGGCAGCGTCGATCCCAGCAAATACATCGTGCGCGCGGGCGATCGGATCGTCGGGGCGAACGAGATCGTGACGAACGAGGCCCACGAGCGGCTCGTCACCCTGCATCAGGAGCTGCTGCGCCGCGGCGCCGCGACGACCTACGCGATCCGGGGCGTGATCGGCCCGCTGCTCCGGGACTCGTTGATCATCGCGATCTTCTGGGTGCTGATGGTGTTCTACCGGCGCGAAACCTACCGCGATCTCCGGCAGGTCGGCCTCATCGGTGGTCTGTTCGCCGTGTTGCTCGCCCAGGCGGGCCTCGTCGCCCATTCCTATCCGGCGCATCCCGAAATCATCTTCATGCCGTTCCTCGCCATGATGATGACGGTGCTGTTCAACGGCCGCGTCTCGATGATCGCGGCGATGATTCTGGCCGTCGTCGTCGGGCTGCAACCCATCTTCCACGACGTGCCCGCGACGTTCCTGTGCGTGGTGGGCGGAGTCACAGCGGCGCTGTCGGTGAAGACGCTGCGGAGCCGCAGCAACTTCTACGCGCCCGTGCTCATCATCGTCGCGGGCTACCTCACCGGAGCGCTGGCCCTGGGCCTGGCGAGCGGCTGGCCGATCGAAGAAATCGGGCTCCGCGGGTTGTGGGGCGCGCTGAACGGCCTCGTGTCGGCCGGCCTCACCTTCTTCCTGTTGCCCGTCGCCGAGTCGATCACGCACATCACGACCGACCTGACGCTGCTCGAGCTGTCCGACCCCAGCCGCCCCCTGCTGCGCCGCCTGTCGCTCGAAGCGCCGGGGACCTACGCCCACAGCGTCGCGATGGCGAACCTCGTGGAAGCGGCGTGCAACCGCATCGGGGCGAACGGCCTGCTGGGGCGCGTGGGCTGCTATTACCACGACATCGGGAAGGTCAAGAATCCACTCTACTTCGTCGAGAACCAGATTCCGGGCAACAACCCGCACGATCGGCTGAAGCCGCTGCAATCGGCGCAAATCATCAAGGCGCACGTCACAGACGGCATCGCGCTCGCCGCCGAAGCCGATCTCCCCGATTCGGTGTCGGCGTTCATTCCCGAACATCATGGGACGACGGAGATCACCTACTTCCTCGACAAGGCGAAGAAGTCCGACGGCGGCGCGGCGCGGAATCCGGAGGACTTTACCTATCCGGGTCCCAAGCCGCGGTCGATGGAGACCGCGATCTCGATGATCGCCGACTCGGTCGAAGCGGCGCTGCGCGTCCTCGAGGACCTGACGCCGCAGAAGATCGAGGAAGCGATCGACCACATCGTGCGCACCAAGGTCAACGCGGGCCAGCTCGATGAAGCCCCGCTCACCCTGCACCAGATCGAACAGGTGAAGGCCGCGTTCCTCGTCGTCTTGGGCGGTATGTATCACAATCGCATCGACTACCCGGAGTCCAGTGGCGGCATTAGTGCGGCCTGGCACCCGGCGACCGCGCGCTGAGGAGCTGATGCGCGTCGCCGAGCGGGTGATGGCGTGGGAGCGCGCGCCCGCGGGGTCGCGCGTCGAGATCACGCTACTCCCGGCCGCGGCCATGCGACGCGCCAACCACCGCGCCACCGGGCGCCGTGGCTTGACCGACGTACTCGCATATACGCTGCCGCAGCCGGATGGACGACTCCTGGGCGACGTCTACATCTGCCCGGCGGCCGCTGCCAACGCCGCGCGGAACGGGGCGGGAATGACAGAAGAGCTGGTCCGCTTGGCCGTCCACGGGACACTGCACGTGTTGGGATACGATCATCCTGAAGATGCTCGGCGCACCCGGTCGCGGATGTGGCAGCTGCAGGAGCGCTACGTCAAACGACTCCTCCGCTGATGCTCACCGAAGCAGCGTTGCGCCTCATCGGGCTCGTGGTCGCCATCAGCGCGGGAGTGTGGGCTGCGCTGCTCGCGCTGGCTGAGGAAGCCGCCGTGGGCGAGGCGCTCCACACCCTGGGTGATGCCCCGCCGATGGCCGCCGAACGACGCGTCCCGCTGCATCGCGCGCTGCACGTGGCGCGCCTGGCGCTGCTCGTCCTCGGCGCCGTCGCCACGGCGAATGCGGTGGCGTGGTGGACGCGGCCGTGGGCGGAAGCGCTCCTCACGTTAGTCGTCGGAACATTGCTCCTGTTCATCGTGGGCGACGCGCTGCCGCGCAGCGTGGCGCGGATCGCACCGGAGCTATCCGAGGCCGCCCTCCCGCTCGCGCGCCGGACGCTCGCGCCGTTCGGGCCGCTGCTCTGGCTGCTCGCCTGGGCGGATCGCGGACGGCATGCGCTCGTCCACGCCCCCCGCCCGCTCCAACCCAATCTCGGCATTGCCCAGCGCGACATGCTGCTCGGTGTCTTCACGCTGGCGGACACGACCGTGGACGAGGTCATGACACCACGCCTCGACATGGCCGGCGTGGATATCTCGGCATCCACCGAAGAGGTCCTCGAGACATTTCGCCAAACTCAGCACTCGCGTTTGCCCGTGCTGGATGGCTCACCCGACAACGTCGGCGGCGTGGTGTTCGGGAAGGACCTCGTGCCCATTGCGATGGGGCTCGCGGAGCCCGGCACGCGCTGGCAGACGCTGGTGCGGCCGGCGGCCTTCGTTCCCGTGACCAAGACGCTCGACAATCAGCTGCGCGACTTTCAGGGAACGCCCGCGCACATCGCGATCGTCGTCGACGAGTTCGGTGGGACCTCAGGCCTGATCACCCGCGAAGACATTCTCGAGGAAATCGTCGGCGAGATCCGCGACGAACATGACACCGAAACGGCGCCGGCGATTCGGCAGGACGGTGGGCGGCTCTGGGTGGATGGACGCACCAGTCTGGACGAGCTCTCGGCGGCGCTGGGTACCACCATCGCGCACGCCGAAGTCTCCACGGTGGGCGGGCTGGTGTACTCCGTGTTGGGGCGCGTCCCCCGCCCGGGCGATGAGCTGACCCTGGACGGGTATCGTGTCGTCGTGGAGCGCGTGGAGCAGCGCCGGGTCACCCAGGTGTCGTTCGAAAAGCGATGAGCGTCGCACTCGCCGTCCTGTTGGTTGGGCTGCTCGTGGCCGGACTGTCGGCGGCGGTCGGCGTCGCCGCGGCGGCGGTGAGCCAGCATGAGCTGACTCGGTGGGTGGCGTACAAGCTGCGAGGCTCCGCCGCCTCGGTGAATGTGCTGCAAAACCCGGGGCGGACACTCGCAACGGCCAACATGCTGACGACAGTCGGCGTGCTGCTCGCTGCCGGAGCGATTCCGGCGCTGCTGGCCGCCACGACCCCCACATTCCTCGGAATCTTCACGATCGCCGTTGGGGTGCCGCTCTTCATCAGTGCGGCGTACCTCGTCCCCCGTGTACTGGGGAGGCGGTGGGCGGAACCGCTCGTCGGTCGCGCCGTGCCGCTGATGGAGCGCTTCGGGAA
>QHUE01000172.1 GCA_003221825.1 Gemmatimonadota bacterium | reverse complement strand
CCGATCGGTGGGCGGAGTAACCCGCGCACCGAGACGATGTCGGTGCGCCCCGGTGACGTGATCGATCTGACGATCCCACCGTAGTCCCCGGGAGCAGCTGATAGGCCAACCTCTGATGTCCAGAGGTTGGCCTCCGCTACTTCGTCAGCCGCGTCAGTTCACTTCTTAGTTGATTCGGTCGGCACCATGACGTGCGCGTACGGTGTCGCGGACCACATCACCCAGGGACCACCGCTCTGCCGCGTGGTGGGCAGGCCTTGTAGCACCTTCGGGTCGGGGACGAGCAGCATCACGTGAGGGGGGTCGTATCCCCACTCGTTGTCGGGGGCTGCCTTGGTAGCGTAGGGGTCTGTGTTGCTACCATAGCCGCCGCCGGAGGCGATCATGTAACCGATACCTTCACGGGCAATCTGTGGCGGGGTCTTGCTCATCATCGCCTTCATGAACGACATCCACACTTCGTCAACACACATCGGATCATCGCCCTGCGTTCCCGGGAAGTCCGGCAGGCAGGTCCATCCGTTGGTGCCCGCTCGGAGCGTCGTCATCTGGCCACCCTCGGTCGCAGCCCAGTCCATGATCGTTGCCGCCGCCGAGATCGAGGCCGGAGCAGCTTTCATGGCGTTGGCGATCTTCTGTTCCTTGGTCATCTGCGCTTGCGCCCTCACAACCATCGGCAGCAGCACAGCCATCACGAGAAGCACTGCGATTCGTCTCATACGCTTTCTCCGGTCCGGGAATTCGGGATTTCAACATATCGCCCGAGCCGCAACTGTCCAGCAGTGGCCAGGGCTGATCTTGCGTTGGGGCTTCGAGCGGGTACGTTCTCACCCGCTGTGGTGTGGGGCCCGGGCGTAGTTACCGTTTCGAGGTCTCCAGGCGTGACAGCGGTGCGCCGTGCAGCGATCCTTCCCATTGGCTCTACACCGGAGTCGGTATCCACGCTTGTTCGCGCCGTTCCCCCAACCCCCAATAGATGGCGCAGGCATCTGCACCGATGCGCAGCCCGTCCCCCGCCTGTGCACCTGAACAGCCTTGTTGACACTGCCTGACCGGACGCAATAGGAGCAACCCGCAGAAGGAGGAACACCCGATGAATACGCGGACCTTGAGCGGACTCGCGGGCGTTGCGCTGATCAGCCTCGCCCTCGGATGTGAGAAGGGAAACCCAGCCACGACATTGCTGGCGTCGCGGCCCGCCGGACTCTCCGCAAATTTCAGCGCTTCAGCTAGCAACCACCACATGCGGTGGGACATCATCAGCGTCGATTTCGGCACGGGCACCGTCTCGGCCGGCGGGGTGGCCTCGGCGCGCTCCAACCTGGATCTCTCGAAGATCACGCTGACGGGATCTGGCACGTATAGCTCCAATCCCGGGAACCCACAGGACGTAACGGGTGGTGGGACCTGGCAGACCTTCGATGCCAGTGGCGGGGCGACTGGAAGCGGCAGCTACACAGTGACCGGCTTCGTGAGTTTCATTCTGGCTCCAGGCACATTTCCGCTGTCGCATGACAACATCGGCAACGAAGCTGACGTCCGCGCCGGGCTGCTCGTGGTCGAGATCGCCTACTCGGACGGCAGCGAGGGGACACTCGCCGTCAGCTGCCACATAGTGGGAACCCCCAACGCCGTGTTCGAAGGCGTCACTGCAACGAAGGGTTTCGTCGACTACTGGAACCGCGAAGCACCTCCGGCGCCTCCGGGAAATGCCAACCGGACGGCGTTCCACGTGATCGATTAGGACACACATCCACAGGGGGCGGCTCCACGCCGCCCCGACCACGGGGGGGCAACCGTGAAACGTCTGATTCAACGCACGCAAGTGATAGCAGTGGCATTGGTGTTCGCGGCATGCGACACCTCGGGGAGCGCTTTCACTCCGCCCACCACCCTGTCCGCCGACCGTGCCACCACGCTGGCGACGCATCCCGTGCAAGTCACCGGCGGCGGCACGACCACGTTCGGTGCTGATCTCGACGGCGATGGAGACGTAGATGGGTCGCACTTCGGCTTCTCGGCCGTGATCGCGAGTGACGGATCGGCGCAAGGACACTTCACGTGTCTCATGGCCGGCAACGCGGACTTCCTCGGACTGCACGTGATGGCCGTGCAGGGGCCCGTCACGAACGGGGCGCTGGACGGGCACAGCTTCAGTGGCACGGCCACCGTGAAGGTGCTGAACGCGTTCGGCCCAGGCGTGGAGTCGATCTTCCGCGATATCCCGTTTGTCGTTACGGTCACGCCCGGTGGCCCGGGGGTCGCCACGTTGCAGCTCACCGTCCTGGGCGTGTTCGATGGCGTACCTGGGGATGTGGCAACCGGAAATGGCAATTACGACCTCGCTAGGGAGACGCTCACGACGGGGCAGATCGCGATCCAGTGAAGTCGAACACACGGTGCGGAAACGGCAGCAGGGAGCCCATATGAAGGTCCGCGGTCAATCAAGCTGGTGTCGTGGTAGGCCGCATTGGGTCGCAGGTCGTGATGTGGGATCACGGCACAGTGACTCCGATCGCTCCTCTGTGCACGGCCTCCCTTTGCTTCCTGGATCGCGGCGCCTTCCGGGTCGGCGTAAACGCTGCCGGCCAAGTCGTGGGCACGTCGTTCCACCAGGCCTTTGAGTGGGAACACGGGACGTTGACCAATCTTGGCGCCCTCGTGGACAACGCCAGTTACGCCAGCTGGATCAACGATGCCGGTGACGTGCTTGGGGCGATGGGCCTGTGCAACATTGCGGTGACGGAGTGCGAAGGCAGGGCCGTCTTGTGGCGCCACGGCAGTCCGATTCCTCTCACGTTGGGAGGAATCACCAGTACGCCCGCCGGACTCAACGCCGCGGGCCAAGCCGTCGGCGAGGCCAGTCTGCCAGTTGCGCCAGGAGGGCCACCAGGAAGTCGCGACGTGCACGCGTTCCTGTGGCAGGACGGCACGATGACCGATCTCGGCACGCTCGGCGGACACTCGAGCAGCGCCACGGGAATCAACGCACAAGGCCAGGTGGTCGGCTTTGCCGCAACGGCTGACGATGTCCTACACGCCGTCCTCTGGGATCACGGCACCACGACGGATTTCGGCGAGGGCCGGGCCTGTGCCATCAATGCGGCAGGCCAGATCGTCGGCGAGAGCGAGGGACGCGCGGTCGTGTGGGATCATGACAAAAAGATCGACATCGGCCTCTCAGGTTTCGGTACGGGCTCGATCAACCCATTGTGCGAACTCGGACTCTTTGAGCATGGGCCGATCATCAGCGCCGCGGGGGACGTAGCGCTGAGCCAGTGCACTCACGCTGGCGTATGCTCGGCCTACCTATGGGACCGCGGTGTCCTGACGAAGCTTGCCGACCTGGGTGGCGATGAGGCAACGGCCTTCGGCATGAACGCGCGGGGTTGGATCGTGGGGCAGAGCGCCACGGCGAGCGGTGAGTTCCATGCCGTGCTGTGGACGCGGTAGTTACAAGCGGAAGTGAGCCTCGATGAAACGCATCGCCGTCATCGCACCCGAAGGCACACTGGACCTGGCGGCGCTCGAGGACGCGGCCGACCGCGGGGGGCTGCGATTCTCGGCCGCCGGCATACCCAGCGGCGCCCTCGTCGCGCTGATGCTGCCGAACTGCCTCGCCTTCGTCCCGGCCTACCTCGCCCTCCGCAGACTCTCCGCGACGGTCGCCCTGATCCCGCCGAAGTACCGCGCTCGGGAGCTCGAGGCCATCCGGCGCGGCGTTGCGCCGCTGTGCTTCGTCACGACGAAGACCGCCACGCAGGCGCCGGGCCTCGCCGCGCGCCGGGTCGCGCTCGTCGACTTCCCCTGCGCAGGCGAGCAGCTGGCCGTTGTCTTTCCGCCGGAGAACGAACGAACCAGCGTGATCCCGCCGGGCACGGTGCTCCTCAAGTTCACGTCGGGCTCCACCGGCCAGCCGAAGGGCATCGCCTTCGACGTCGCCAACCTCGAGACCGAGGCGACGAACATCGTGCGGGGTCTCGGAATCGGGCCCGACGACATGATTCTCGCGCCCGTCCCCCTGTGCCACTCGTACGGGTTCGATCTCGGCGTGCTCACGTTGCTGCAGGCCGGCTGCACCCTGGCGCTGGAAAAAGGGTTCGTGCCCCGACGCATGCTCCAAGACCTCGCGAGCGGACGCGTGACAGTGTTCCTCGGCGTGCCGGCGATGTACCGGGCCTGTCTCGCCCTGCCCGCGAGTGTCGACGCGTCGCCGCGCGTGCGCTACCTGCTGTCGTGCACCGCGCCGCTGCCCGCGTCGGTGATCACCGCATTTCACGCGCGCTACGGCGCGGCCATCTGCCAACACTACGGCTCGTCCGAAACGGGTGCCGTGACCACGCACGTGCCGGCGCAAGTGCTCGAGCGGCCGGACTCCGTTGGGCGCCCGATGGGTGACGTCGCTGTCAGCGTGGTCGACGCCGCGGGACACCCCGTCGCACCCGGCGTCGAGGGCGAGGTCGTCGTGTCGAGCGGCGCCGTGGCGCACGGTGGCTACGTCCTCGGTGCACCGGCCGACCGGACGTCATTCCAACCCGGCGGATACCATACCGGCGATGTGGGGCGCTTCGCCGACGGATTCCTCTACGTGCACGGTCGTGTGGACGATCTGATCAACGTCGGCGGGTTCAAGGTGTCGCCTCGCGAGGTCATCGACGTGCTCGAGAGTTACCCGGCGGTGTCGGAGGCGGCGGTCGTTGGTGTGCGGGGGCCGAGTGGCGAGGAGGTCGTGTACGCCGCCGTCACGCTCTCACGCGCGGCGACAGAGGCGGACATCCTGGCGCACTGCCGCTCGCGGCTCGCGGAGTATGAGATCCCGCGCCGCGTCGACATCCGGTCGAGTCTCCCGCACGGTCCCACAGGCAAAGTGCGCCTGAGAGCCCAGGACGTGCGGCTGTGAACCGCGAGGAAGCCGCGCGGCACGTGGTGGACACGCTGCGCCGCCGCGTGTGGCTGGGAGGCCGCGCCGCGCGTGACGTGTCGCTCAATCAGCCGCTCGGCTCGGACGGCCTGGGCCTCGATTCGCTGGGAGTGGTAGAGTTCCTGGTCGGTCTCGAGGGGTCGCTCGACGTCCGCTTCCCCGACGAGTTTTGGAGCCGGGGGCCCCGAACGGTGGGGGACGTGGTGGACTTCATCGCCGCGGCGGGCGTTCAGACGGTCGCCGAGCCCCTAGCGCCCGCGCCTCATTCGGCCCCGCCCGGATCCGCGCGCGGTTCCGGCGTGGACCTGGTGGCCGAGGCCATGCGCGAGCAGGGGTTCTTGAGGGGCCTGCGCTGGACGCTAGCGCGCGTCGCTGAGCGCTACGGCCGCACTGTTTATGCGCGACAACGCCAGCTTGTGCTCCAGCGAGACTTGACGGGGGCTCCCCTCCCCACCCTGACGGCCTCGCTACCACTCGAATTCCGTGCCGCGACCCTGGGCGATCAGGCGGCGCTCGACAGATTCTGGCCGGCCTCGCGGCGCGACTACTGGCTGCGGCTGTTCCGCGATCGCATTGCCGCCGGCTCCCACTGCTTCGTCGCCGTCCACGCGGGGGAGATCGTCGGGATCGATTGGGTGTCAGGGAAGCGGGCTGACACCGCCTTGATCGCGCTCAACGTGGAGATGCGTCCGGGCTCGTGCGTGGGTGAGAATCTCTTCGAGCTCCGTGCCCACCGGCGCCACGGCATCGGCCTGGCGCTGATCGCATACGGCCTCGCGGAGGCACGGCGCTTGGGCTACGAGCGTCAGGTCGCGCTGGTGAGCGCCTGGAACCAGCGCATGCTCATCACAGCGACCCAGCTGCTCGGCTTCCGGCAAATCGGGGAGATCGTGACGACCTGGCGGTTCGGCCAGCCGCGCTCGGCGTGGCAGGTCGGCGGCCGCGCCGGCGTCGGCGGGACGCTGAATCTCTGACTCTAATCGCTCGACAAAGGCACGAATGACCACGCCACGCGCTGCCACGAGCGATCAGAACGCGACGGTCGCCGCCGGTTTCCTCGGCTGGACGCTCGACGCGTTTGATTTCTTCCTCGTCGTCATGACGCTGACGGCGATCGGCAGGGACTTCGGGAAGTCCGACGCCGCGATCGCCCTCTCGCTCACGCTGACTCTCTTCTTCCGGCCCGTCGGCGCATTCATCTTCGGACTCCTCGCCGATCGCTACGGCCGCAAGATCCCGCTGATGGTCGATCTCGTGTTCTATTCGGTGGTCGAGGTGCTGACGGGCCTCGCGCCGAACTACGTCACGTTTCTCGTGCTGCGCGCGTTGTTCGGGATCGGCATGGGGGCGGAGTGGGGCGTCGGCGCGTCGCTCGTGATGGAGAAGGTGCCGCCGCGACTGCGCGGCGTGATGTCGGGCCTGCTGCAGCAGGGCTACGCGGCCGGTTACTTGCTGGCCGCCCTCTGTTATCTGTTCGTCTTCCCCCACTGGGGCTGGCGGCCGCTGTTCTTCATCGGCGGCCTGCCGGCGCTGCTCGCCCTGTTCGTGCGCGCCCGCGTGCAGGAATCGGACGTGTGGCGCGAGACCCGGCACGAGACGTGGA
>QHUE01000171.1 GCA_003221825.1 Gemmatimonadota bacterium | reverse complement strand
TCGGCCCGCCCGCCCCCTTGAGCGGCGTGAGCCGGAATCCCAATGTCGTCCCCGGGTGCCGCAACTTCATGGTGCGCACCCGGAACTCACCGATCGAAAACTCATCCGTGTCCACCTGTTGCACCGTCAGCGACGCCGACAGCGCGTCGAGGGGCACCGGGAACACGGCCGGGTCCATCTGTTGTCGCAGGATCGCTTCGAGGGATGCCGTCCCCTGTCGTGATCCCCAAATGCGCACGGTATTGCCCGGCGCAAAAAACGGCTTGAAGTGCGGCAGTCCTTGAATGTGATCCCAATGCGCGTGCGACAGCAGAATCTCGACCTTGGCGGCGCCGTTCTGTTTCGCGACCAGATCCAGACCCAGCGCCCGAATGCCGGTGCCCGCATCGAGGACGACCAGTTGCCCTTCTCGACCCTCGACCGCGACGCATGGCGTGTTGCCGCCGTAGCGCGACGTCGCGGGCCCCGGAGTCGGAATGCTTCCCCGGGTTCCCCAAAACGTCACCGTGTACGTCATGCGTGTTGGCACGCCGAAACTCGGCCTAAGTTACTGGAAACTAGTGATGTAGAGCCGTGACGCGAGTCACGACCGGCCCGCCGCCTGCTCGAGCGAGCCGCGGTCTTTGATCACAATGTCCTTGCGACTTACGTCAATCATTCCCTTATCGACAAGCTCGCGCATGGTGCGCGACACCGTCTCGCGCGACGAGCCGATCATCTGGGCGATCGTGTGGTGGGTGAGACGGCGCGTGATCCGCTGGCCGTCCGTTTCGTCGGCGAGGTCGAGCAACAGCTGGGCGACGCGGCCGTGGACGTCGAGCAGCACGAGGCTGCCGACTTTTTCATCCACGCGGCGGAGCCGCCGCGACAATTCCCGCAGCAGCGCGAGCCCGATGCCGGGGGAATGCTCGAGGATCCCCTGAAAATCTTCGCGGCGCAGGACGTACAACGTCGAGTCTTCCATAGCGATGACGTGCGCCGAGCGCGGCTCGTCATCGATCAACGCCATCTCGCCGAAGAACTCTCCTTCCCCGAGGACGGAGAGAATGACCTCGCGACCATCTTCGCCGATGAGCACGACCTTGACCTGACCCTTGGCGACGACGTAGAGCGCGTCGCCGGGATCGTCCTCGAATAGAATGACGGAGTTCTTGGGATAGGCGCGGTCGCGCGCGACTTCCACCACCCGCTGCAGGTCTACGGCGGAGAGCTGGCTGAACAGCGGGACCCTTTGCAGCACGTCGGCAGCAGACACGCGAACAGCTTACGACGTGTCGCAAGCGGTGTCAATTGAAGCCAAAGCTGAAGCCTTGCCCCCAAGTTGCTGCGCCAACTATATTTCCGCACTTCGTTTCTGTCCGACATTCAGGCAAGGATGTGTGCAGTGAAACCCGGGATTCACCCCAAATACCAGCGGGCAACCGTCCAGTGCGCATGCGGTAACACGTTTGTCACGCGCTCGACCACGCCCGTGATTCACGTCGAAGTCTGCGCCAGCTGCCATCCCTACTTCACGGGCAAGCAGAAGCTGCTCGACACGGCCGGCCGCGTGGAGCGGTTCCGCCAGAAGTACGGCACCAAAGCAAGCTGATCCCGTGGAGACCCGACTCCGCCAGGCGCTCGCGCGGGCGGAGGAGGTCGCCCGGCTGCTGGCCGACCCCGCCACTGCGCGGAATCCGGCCAAACTCAAGTCACTCGGCCGCGAACACGCCCAACTCGACGCCATCCGTCTCGCCCACCAGCGCCTGGAGCGCCTGGAGGGCGAGCTGGCGCAGGCGCGGGAGGTGCTCGCCGACAAGGACCCCGAGCTGTCACAGCTCGCGCGCGCCGACGTCGAGCGCCTGCGGCCCGAGATCGAGCGTTTGGAAACAGAGCTCGCCGAGCTGCTCATGCCGAGCGATCCCTTCGACGATCGCGATGCCATCGTGGAAATCCGCGCCGGGACCGGCGGCGACGAGGCCGCACTGTTCGCCGCCGATTTGTTTCGCATGTACACGCGCTTCTCCGAGCGGCGCGGCTGGAAGGTCGACATCCTCTCGCTGTCCGAAGGAACCCTGGGCGGCCTGAAGGAAGCGGTGTTCGCCGCGCGCGGTCCCAAGGCCTACGGCACGCTGCGCTACGAGTCGGGCGTCCACCGCGTGCAACGGGTCCCCGAAACGGAGCAGCAGGGGCGGATCCACACCTCCGCCGCCACGGTCGCGGTCCTCCCCGAGGCGGAAGAAGTCGACGTCAAGATCGAGGACAAAGATCTGCGGATCGATGTCTTTCGCTCCGGCGGGCCCGGCGGCCAGAGCGTCAACACGACCGACAGCGCCGTTCGCATCACGCACCTGCCGACAGGTCTCGAAGTGAAGTGCCAGGATCAAAAGTCGCAGCTGCAAAACAAGATCAAGGCGATGGAAATCCTGCGCTCACGCCTGCTCGACCGCATGGTATCGGAGCAGGAGGCGGCGCGCTCGCGCGAGCGGCGTGCACAGGTGGGCACCGGTGACCGCTCGCAGAAAGTCCGCACGTACAACTTTCCGCAAAATCGCGTGACCGACCATCGCATTCACTTCACGACGCACAGCGTGGATCAAGTGCTGGATGGGAAGCTCGATGATTTGATCGCCGCCGTCCGACAGGCGCAGGAGAAGGAGCTTGTATAAGGCGGCGCACGAGGTCTGGGCTGCCGTATCCGGCACGACGCCGGGCGAAGCCTGGCTGCGTCGCAACGAGCTCAAGGCACCCGCGACGCTCGCGCGATTCCAGGACGCGGTTGCACAACTGGAACGCGGTGTGCCGTTCGCGTATGCGGTCGGTCGCGTGGGCTTTCGCATGCTCGACCTCGCGATCGACTCACGCGCGCTCATCCCGAGACCGGAGACCGAGGGGCTCGTCGACCTCGTGCTGCGAGAAACCGGGAAACGCGGTCTCGTCGCTGATATCGGTACTGGGTGTGGATGTATCGCGCTGGCGCTGGCGGTGGAAGGGCGGTTCGAAAAGGTCGTAGCGGTCGAGCAGTCGCCGGGAGCGGCCGCGCTCGCGCGCGCGAACGTAGCCCGCATCGCGCCGGCGACGCCCGTTGAAGTCCGTGAGGGGAATCTGCTTGCGCCGCTACTGAACGACGGAGGCCGTTTCCGCGTGATCGTGGCGAACCCGCCGTATCTGACCGCCGCCGAATATGCGGAGTTGGATCCGTCCGTCCGCGATTACGAGCCACGCGAGGCGCTGGTGAGCGGTACCGACGGGCTCGACGCGACGCGCGCGCTGTTGGCCGGCGCGGCCGCACTGCTCGAGCCCGGCGGAGTCCTCGCGCTGGAGATCGACGAACGGCGAGCCGCTACCGTCCGCACCCTGGGCCAGGGCTCTGGATGGAACGTTGCTATTCACGCCGACCTGTTCGGCCGCGCGCGGTACGCGCTCTCTATCAAGGAGGATTAGTGCTCGAGGAGAAGGCAGAGGACCTGGGGCGCGTGCTCGGCCAGACCGACGAATACAAGGCGTTGCGGCGCGCGACGGAGGCGCTGCGCGAGGACGAGACGGTGCAGAAGGTGCTCGCTGAAGCGGAGCGGCTCGCGCAGGACATCGAACGCGTCGCACAACAGGGCAAAGAACCGACCAAAGAGGAGGTCGAGCAATATGACAAGGCACTGCAGAGCGTGCAGGGCAACCCGGTGTATCAGCAGATGGTCGCGGCGCAGGCGAACTTCGAGAAGCTGATGGCCAAGATCAATGCCCGGATCTACGAGGGCATCAAAAAGGGCGCCGCGAGCCCCATCATTACACTCGGGTGAAACGGGGAATGAGGAATGGTGGGGTTTTCGTTGTTGTGGAGGGTCCCGAGGGAGCGGGCAAGTCGACGCTGGTCCGGTGGCTCGGCACCACCTTGCGCGCCGACGGCCGTGAGGTGCTGACCGTGCGGGAGCCGGGTGGGACGCCGATCGCCGAAGCGGCACGCAAGCTGGCGTTGAAGTCGCGCCACGACCGCGCCT
>QHUE01000006.1 GCA_003221825.1 Gemmatimonadota bacterium | reverse complement strand
CCATGGGGTGCTCGCCAGCCGTCAGAACCAGACCGCCGGCACCGGCTCGCTCGGCGGCGGCGTCATCCCCGCCGACAGCGAGACGACACAGCCCGTCGCGACCCTGGGGAAGTATCTCGATGAGCGAGTCGCCATAAATAACCGGATCTTCATCGACGGCGCGGTGCGCAGCGATAAGAACTCGGCGTTCGGCATCAAGTTCGGCAACATCATCTACCCGAAGCTCTCGACGTCATGGGTCATCTCCGAGGAGCCGTTCTTCCCACGGAGTGACGTGGTCAACACCCTGCGCTTGCGGGCAGCGTGGGGCCAATCCGGTGTGCATCCGGGACCGCTGGACGGCGTCGCATACTTCAGTCCGACACCCGTCGTCGTCAACAATGTCGACGTGCCGGGGTTCACCGTCGGCAATCTCGGCAACCGCACGTTGAAGCCGGAGCGTACCCGCGAGGTCGAGCTGGGCTTCGAGGCGGGACTGTTCCGCGATGTCGCGCATGTGGACGTCGCCTATTACGACAAGTCGTCGCGTGACGCGCTCATCGCGGTCACGCTCGCGCCCAGCCTCGGCGGCCCGACGACGCGGTTCGAGAATCTCGGACGCGTGTCGAACAAGGGCGTCGAGATCTCCGCGAATGTCGCGCCCGTGCGCCGCCCGAATCTTGAGATCAACCTGAACGCGACCGCCTGGGGCAACCGGAACCGGCTCATCGAGCTGGGGCCTGGTATCTCACCCATCATCTTTGGACTGGGCGGAGCGTCGCAGCGTCATCAGCCGGGGTATGCGCTGGGCAGTTACTTCATGACGCCGTATTCGTGGCGCGACGCCAACAAAGACGGCATCGTGGACACGAGCGAAGTGACCCTCGGCGGCGCGCCCGTATTCCGTGGGCAGCCGTTCCCGGATCATGGGCTTAGCCTTGCCGCCGATGTCACGATTCAGCATCGTGTGCGCCTCTACGCGCTGCTGGACGGGCGCTTCGGCAACAAGCTGTTCAACAGCACCGAGCAGTTCCGGTGCCTGCCGCCCCGCAATAACTGCCGTGCGCTCAATGACAAGACCGCGTCGCTTCTAGACCAGGCGGCCGCGGCCGCCAACCTCAAGGGCACCCAAGCCGGTTACATCGAGGATGGGGGATTTACGAAGCTGCGCGAGGTGTCCCTCACGTTCTTTGCGCCGGGCCGCTGGGCGCACATGTTGGGCGCCCAAGACCTCAGCTTCGCGATCGTCGGCCGTAACCTGGCTACGTGGACGAAATACAAGGGGGTCGATCCCGAGTTGAACGAGGCGGGCCAGAACAATTTCACGACGGCCGATTTTCTGACGCAGCCGCCCGTGCGGTACTTCATCGGACGCGTCAACGTCACCTTCTGAGCGCGAGGACAGAGCCATGATTGCCATTCTGCATGACATGATCGGCCCACTGCTCCGGCGCTCGCGCCGGCCGTGGGGTCTCGCGGCGTCGCTGGCGGGAGCCGGCACGCTGCTCGCTGCGTGTCACCTGCTCGACGTCTCCAATCCGGACATCGTGCCCCCGGAGGGCCTGAACAGCGCCGCCGCGCTCCCGACGATCCGGGCAGGAGCCATTGGAGATCTACACATCGCCTACACGGGGTCGGGCGCGCAAGGATCCGGAGGCACGACCGAAGGGGTGATCCTGCTCGGCGGCATGCTATCGGATGAGCTGATCAACACCGAAACGTTCCCGGATCGCATTCTCGCTGACGCGCGCCGGCCACAGCGGGAGAGCGTCACGCTGACCAACGTGTTCCGGAACGTGCACCGCGCCAGGCGAGCGGCGGAAGCTGCCGCGGCCAAATTCCGCCAGTATTCGCCGGATACCACGCTCGACGCCGGGCTCGCGGAAATGCTGAGCCTCGCGGGCTACGCGTACGTCTTCCTCGCCGAGAACTATTGCTCAGGCGTACCTGTCAGCACGGTGAATGCAGACGGCTCGTTCACATACGGCGATCCGCTGACCACCGCTGAGGTGCTGGACACGGCGCTGGATCGCTTCCGACAGGCACTCGGCGCCGCCTTGGCGTTGGACACCGTGAAGGCGCTCGCGACCGGCGGTCCCTCGCTTCTCAACAGCGTCCGAGCGAATCGGACGAATATGACGGCGCTGGCGCGCATGGGCATCGGACGCGTGTTGCTCGATTCCGGCAACGCCGCGGCCGCGGATACCGCGGTCACGGCGGTCGCAACGTCGTTCGCCTATCTGATCCAGCATGATCTGAATACCACACGGCAGAACAACGGCGTGTTCAATGGGATCCGGAAGTTCAAACGCTACGGCGTCGAGGCCGCCCTGCGTCGCAAGGACACCACCACGTACCTCACCACGCTGAATGCGCTGCGGGCGACGCCGCCGAGTTATGTCCTCAGCGGGACGGCGGCACTGACGGCGATCACGCCGGCACTCACGTCACCTGCCGATTCCAACGCGGCGGTGACGCAGCTGTTCACGGAGCGGGGTCGCTGGCTGTGGTTGACCGGTCATCGCCTCGGCGATCTCCGGCGGCTGGAACGACAGTATGCCCGGCCGGATAGCCTCGTGTTCCCGAACGGCGGCTATTTCAAGAGCGGCCTGCAGTACGGGTCGGCGACCAGCTACCCAATTCCGCTCGATGAGGAGAACAATCCCAAGGCTGCCGCATGCTTGAGCACGGCGCCCTGAGCGGCATGCACGAGTCGTTTTTTTTAGTTCTTGGTTTTGAAGAGGATGACGCCGCTGACGGCGTTCGAGCCGTAGTACGACGTCCCCTCGATGCCGTTGAGGATCTCGATACTAAAGAGCGTGCTGGCGGGAATCTGGTTCAACGAATGGAAGTCCGACAGCTCCGCGCCATCCATGAAGACGAGCGGGGCGTCGTTCAGCAGGATGCTGCTCTGGCCGCGGCGCTCCAATCTGCTCGGCTGTCCGTTGCGGTTCTCGCGAAAGGTGAATTGCGGTGCGAGTCGCTTCAGTGCATCCCAGGCGGTGAGCGCGCCGCTGCGCTCGATTTGCTCCTGCGTGATCACGATGTGGCCGCCGCCGGACGGCGCGGCAGGAATCGCGTGGGGGTGGCAGCCGGCGAGCAGCAGCAGGAGGACCAGCGACGTCACGGGAGACACCATACTGGATACAACAGGAAACTGCAGATGTCGTCAAGCGCAGCCGGGCATCAATCCACGATTGCGTCCGGCAGCACGTACTTCATCGGATCCACGGGCCGGCCGTTCACCCACACCTCATAGTGCAGATGCGGTCCGGTCGACAGTCCCGTCGAGCCGACTTTCGCGATCGGCTGGCCGCGCTTCACGCGCTGGCCGCGCACCACGAGGATCTTGGAGCAGTGCGCATAGCGCGTCACCAGGCCGTAGCCGTGATCGATGGTCAGCATGTTGCCGTAGCCTTCGACCCACGACACCTGCGTGATGACGCCCGCCGCCGGCGCGTCGATCTCCATGCCCATCGGCGCCGAGACGTCGATGCCTTCGTGCGGGCGCGCGAGATGCAGGATCGGATGCACGCGCTCGCGGGCGAACGCACTCGTCAGCCATCCCTTGGTCGGCATGATCGACGGCATCGCCGCGTAGCGCGAACGCTGACTCGACGCGGAATCGTACGCTTCGTTCAGCGAGTGCACGAGGATGTTGGCGCGGCGCGTCAGCTGATCCATGTCGATGCGCGCGGCGAGCGCCTGCTGGCCGTTCGGTCCCGCGGCCGCGAGGCTGTCGCGCTCGAACCATTGGCCGCTCGGGCCCCCGATGCCGGCCTGCTGCACGTCCCTGTCGATGGGCGACAACCCGGCGAGCAGCCGCAGCGCCTGTTCGCGCTCGCCGAACACGTTGAGCGTGTCCCGCAGTCCGACGAGCCGCTCGCGCATCCGCTGGATCTCGCTCGCGAGCAATTGATTCTCGCGCTCGAGCGCCCGGCTCCTCGTGACGTTGACACCGCGCGACAGCGCCGTGCCACCGAGCACGAGAAACAGCAGCGCCACCACGCCGCCGATGCCGACGAGCGCCTTGACGACCGTCTGTGAGACCTCCACGGCGCGGGACGAGCCCGACCCGTGGGGGACCAGCATGACGGTCCAGCGGCGCTCTGCGTGCTTCTTCTTCATATGGGGATGAAAACATAAGACCGGGTGCTGGACCCCGTCAAATCGGACGATGTGCGCTCCGTCACGTTCCTTCGGGCAGGGTGGCTAATCCGCATCCAGCTTGGGGAAAAGCGGGGGGGGCTTTGCGACCGTCCATCCGGCGACCGAAAGACTCCCGAGATCCCCGAGACGGACGCTCGCCAGCGACCGATCCGCGCCCAGGGAATTCCAGAGCTCGTCCGCCTTCACGGGAATGAACGGCACGGACAAGACGGCGAGCCGCGCCACGGTCCGCACGAGATTCACGAGCACCGCATCGAGCTCGGCGTCGCGTTTCGCTTTGGTGAGCTTCCACGGCGCCGTCTCTTCGACGTAGCGATTGGCGCGCGTCGCCAGCTCGATCACCAGGGCGGCGCCCTGTTGCAGCTCGTATCCATCCATCGCGCGGCCGTACGACGCGATCGTCTGCAGCGCCGCCCGCTCGAGAGACGATGCGTCCCCCCTCTCCGGAACGGAGAGGGGGTTAGGGGGTGAGGACGGGACGATGCCGGCACGGTAGCGATGGACCATGGACAGCGAGCGCGACGCGAGATTCCCGAACGTATCGGCGAGATCGGCGGCATAGCGCGCGTCAAACCGCTCCCACGTAAAGTTGCCGTCGCTCTCGAACCCGACTTCGCGCAGCAGGAAGTAGCGCAGCGCGTCCGCCCCGTGTCGCTCGATCGCGGACCCCACGCTGACCGCGGTGCCGGCGGTCTTGCTCATCTTCGCGCCCTCCCACTGCACGTAGCCGTGCGCCCACACCAGGCGCGGCAGCGCGAGGCCGGCGGCGAGCAACATCGCCGGCCAGATGATGCAGTGAAAGCGGGTGATGCCCTTGCCGACCACGTGGAGGTCCGCCGGCCACAGGTGCTCGTATCCGGGGGCGGGGAATCCCGTCGCAGACAAATAGTTGATCAGCGCATCGAACCATACGTAGATCGTCTGCTCGCTGTCGCCGGGGAAGGGAATGCCCCACGGCAGCCGCTGGCGCGAGATCGACACGTCCTGGAGTCCGTCCTCGAGCAGCCGTACGACCTCGTTGCGCCGGATGGCCGGCTCGACGCGCAGCTCGCCGGTCGCGATCAGCTCCAGGAGCCGCTGGCCGTACGCGCTCAGCCGGAAGAAATGATTGCGCTCCTTGGTCGGAATCAGATCCAGCGTCGGGTGCTCGACGCAGTGGCCGTTCGCGATCTGGGCCGGCTGTTTGAACTCCTCGCAGCCGGTGCAGTACAGCCCCTCGTAATCGGCGACGTAGAGATCGTCGGGACGCTGCTGCTGGATGCGCTCGAGCAGGGCGACCACGCCGCGCACGTGCCGCGGCTCGGTCGTGCGGATCCAGTCGTCGTTGCTGCATTCGAGCCGCCGCCAGTAGTCGGCAAACGTCGTGGCCATCCGGTCGACCCAGACGCGCGGCGTCACGTTGGCGCGCGCAGCCGCCTGAATGACCGACTGGCTGTGCTCGTCCATCCCCATGAGGAAATGCACCTGATCGGCGCCCCCCCGGAGCCGCCGGTAGCGGGCGATGCAGTCGGCACCGACCTTCTCCAGGGCGTGTCCCAGGTGAGGGTCGCCGTTGGAATAATCGATGGCGGTGGTGAGAAAGAACTTCTTCACTGCGGCTGCAGCTGATCGAGCGGGACGACGCGCGTGTCACCGGCGTCGGAGCGGAGCGTGACGCGTTCGCGGAAGATGTCGACGGCGATCACGCGCTCGTTCCCCTCGGACGTCTTCACGGTCTTGCCTTCCTTCGGGAAGCGCTTCCGCTGTTGGACGTAGAAGTCGTGCTCGTAGTGCAGGCAACAGAGCAGCCGCCCGCACGGTCCCGAGATCTGCACCGGATTGAGCGACAACCCCTGGGCCTTCGCGAGCGACAGGCTCACCGGCTTTCCCTCGGGCAGCCAGCTCGCGATGCAGAGCTGCCGCCCGCAGCGCCCGATCCCGTCGAGCCGCTTGGCTTCGTCCCGCGCCCCGATCTGCCGCAGCTCGATCCGCGTGCGGAACAGACCGGCCAGGTCCCGCACCAGCGCGCGGAAATCGACGCGCTGCTCGGCGGTGAAGTAAATCGTGAGCTTGCGCTTGTCCCACTGCCACTCGGCGTCGGAGACCTTCATGGGGAGATTGTGCTGCCGCACCCGGTCCCGCACGGTGCGGCGCACATCTTCCTCATTGAGGCGCAGGTCGGTGGCCGTCTTCCGATCCTCGGGTGTGGCCAACCGGACGATGTTACGAATCGTGGTCTCGTCGGCCGGGGGGTGAGCTCCGCAGGTGCCGCACCGCTCGCACTTTTTCGCAGCGATTTCACCCAACGCCGAGATCACGCCGAAATCCTGTCCACGCTCGACCTCGACGATGACGGGCGCATCGAGGCGGAGGGAGGAGGAGTCGTCGGACGGCCAGGTGAAGTATTCTCGCCGGTTCCCTTTGAACCGGACTTCCAAGAGATGCGTCAATTCACTTCTCGGTTAGCGCACCCATGGAAAGGTACTTTTCTTCGCGGCGTTTGAGGAGCTTGTCCGTTCTCAGCTTGCGGAGCTGGCCGAGATGGCGCTGCAGCGCGTCGCCGAGCGCCGCGGCCGCCGCTTCGGGATCGGAGTGGGCGCCGCCCGGCGGCTCGGGAATGATTTCGTCGATGACGCCCAGATTCAGGAGGTCCTGGGCCGTGATCTTGAGCGCCTCGGCGGCGCGCTCGCGCTGGCTGGCGTCCTTCCACAGAATCGCGGCGCACCCCTCGGGCGAGATGACGGAGTAAACGGAGTTCTCTAACATCAATACCCGATCGGCGAGCCCCACCGCGAGCGCCCCGCCCGATCCCCCTTCGCCGATCACCGCGGTGATGATGGGTGTTTGCAGCGATGCCATTTCGATCAAGCTGCTCGCGATCGCTTCCGCCTGGCCGCGCTCTTCCGCGCCCAGTCCGGGATAGGCCCCGGGAGTGTCCACGAGCGTGATGACCGGTGCCCCGAACTTCGCCGCCAGGCGCATGAGCCGCATCGCCTTCCGGTATCCCTCGGGATGCGCCATCCCGAAGTTGCGGTAGAGATTGTCCTTGGTATCGCGGCCCTTCTGGTGACCGATGACCATGACGCTGATGCCGTCGAGCCGCGCCCATCCGCCGACGATGGCCGGATCGTCCCGGTACAGCCGGTCGCCGTGCAGCTCGACGAAGTCGGTGAACACGGTGTTGACGTAGTCGAGTGGGTACGGGCGGCGGGGATGGCGGGCGACCTGCACGCGCTGCATCGGCGTGAGATTGCGATAGATCTCGATGCGCAGCGTGGCCAGCTGCCCCTCGAGGACCCGCGTATCGGAGCCAGGGAGGCGTTTGAGCTCCTCGATCTGCTTCTCTAACTCGAGGAGGGGCCGCTCGAAGTCCAGCGTGTATGTCGCCATCAGGCTTTGACTAACTGCACGCTATCCACCCCCACGATGTCGCGCAGCGCGGCCAGCAGGTCGTCGGCCGCGTCTACGCGGAATGCCCGGCTCTTCAGGCGCACCGGTTCGTTTCCCGATCCATTCGCACTGCTCCACTCGATGAAGACGGGCAGGGTTCCCGGATGCGACGCGCACAAGGCCGCGATGGCACGGCTGGCCTCCGGCTCAGGTGCCTTGCCGGCCGACCAGCGCAGCGCGATCCCGATCGCGCCGCTGGGTTTCAGCTCATCCAGCAGCCGTGCGCTCTCGACAATGAACGGCGCCTGCTCCTCACCGCGATCGCGCGCGCTGTACCCTCCGGTCAGCAGGTAGGCGCCATCGGCGCGGATCACACCGTTCAGCTTGGCCCACGCCTCCGGGAACACCAGCGCCTCCGCCGCACCATGAAAATCCTCGAGCGTGAGGCGCGCGTACTCGGCCCCCGTCTTCTTGGAGACTTGCCGCTTCACCACCGTGACCACCGCGGCCACCGTGACCTTCTGCGGGCTCCACATCCCCAGCGTCGCGGTCGTCCGCGTCCCAAAAAGCTCCACTTCGGCAGCGTACTTGGCGAGGGGGTGACCGGAAATGAAGAAGCCAAGCACCGCCTTTTCTCGTGTCAGACGCTCGTGCTCGGTCCAGGGCGGGACGTCGGGGAGGGGGGAGGGGGGACGGGGGGCGGGGGAATCTTCCCCAAAGAGCCCATGCTGGCCGGAGAAGCGCTCCTGCTGGCGCACCTGCGCCTCGCTGAACGCATGATCCAGCGCGGCGACCAGCTGGGACCGCTCGCCTCCCAGGGAGTCGCAGGCGCCGGCGTCGATCAGCGACTCGATCACGCGCTTGTTGCACAGCCGCAGGTCGATGCGGTCGCACAGCTCGACGAGCGAGTGATACGGCGCCGCTTGGCGCCCCGCGATGATAGAGGCGATCGCCCCTTCGCCGACATTCCGTACCGCGCCCAATCCAAATCGTATCCGCTGATCACCGACGACTGTGAACTTATAACCCGACTCGTTCACGTCGGGCGCGAGGACCTGAAGGGCGAGCTCACGCGCTTCGTTGATGTACTGCACGACGCGATCGGTGTTGCCGATTTCCGACGACAGCAGCGCCGCCATGAATTCGGCCGGATAGTAGACCTTGAACCAGGCCGTCTGGTACGAGAGGATCGAGTAGGCGACGGAGTGCGACTTGTTGAAGCCGTAGCGGCCGAACGTCTCGATCTGCGCGGCGATCTCCTCGACCGTCTTCTTGTCGTGGCCGCGCGCGATGGCGCGCTTCACGAAGTTGCCCAGCTCCTCCTGGATCAGCTCCTTGATCTTCTTGCCGACCGCCTTGCGCAGCACGTCGGCTTCGGCCAGCGAGTAGCCGGCCAGCGCGCTCGCGATGCGCATGACCTGTTCCTGATAGACGATCACGCCGTACGTCGGCGCGAGAATCTCCTCGAGCGCCGGATGCGGGTAGCGGACCTTCTCGCGGCCGAGCTTGCGGTTGATGAAGACGAGGTACATCCCGGTGTCGAGCGGCCCGGGGCGCAGCAGGGCGTTCGTCGCCACGAGGTCGTCGAAGCGATCGCACTTCATGTTGCGCAGGCAATCCGTCGCCAGCGGCGATTCAAACTGGAAGATGCCCGCCGTGCGGCCGGCGCGCAGTAGCTCGTAGACCTTCGGGTCGTCCAGGTCAGGCCGTTCGAGATCGATCGTCACGCCGTGACGCTCGGCCACCATCTTCGCGGCGTCATGCAGCACGGTCAGCGTCTTTAGGCCGAGCAGATCGATCTTGAGCATGCCGACATGCTCGAGACCGACCATGTCGTACTGCGTGATGATGGCGTCGGCGTCGGTCTTCGAGTCCGGCGCCGTGCACACCGGCACGTAGTCGGTGAGCGGTCCGGGCGCGATCACGACGCCGGCCGCGTGCACCGAGGCATGTCGCGCGAGTCCCTCGATCCTGGCTCCTAGATCCAGCACCTTCCTGATTCGCTCATCCTGCGCCGCGGCCGCCTTCACCTCGGGCACCTTCTCGCCCGCCTCCGCCAGCGTTACGCTGAACGCCGGACCCGACGGAATCAGCTTGGTCAGCCGTTCGACATCGCCCATCTCGACCCGCAGCGTGCGCGCCACGTCG
This sequence comes from Gemmatimonadota bacterium, assembly GCA_003221825.1. Classification (GTDB taxonomy): domain Bacteria; phylum Gemmatimonadota; class Gemmatimonadetes; order Gemmatimonadales; family GWC2-71-9; genus 20CM-2-65-7. The sequence goes on along the minus strand of QHUE01000006.1, from coordinate 5,868 downwards.
CGGAAGGCGGCCCGCGCTTTCAGCGTTCCGAACGTGATGATCTGGCCGACCGACTCGCGGCCGTAGCGCTCACGCGCATACTCCAGGATCTCGCCGCGACGCTCGAAACAGAAGTCGAGATCGATATCCGGCATCGAGATGCGCTCGGGATTCAAGAAGCGCTCGAACAGCAAATCGAACCTGAGAGGATCGACGCTGGTGATGCGCAGGGCGTAGGCGATCAGCGACCCGGCGGCTGAGCCACGCCCCGGGCCGACGGGAATGCCGCGGTCGCGGGCTGCCTTGACGAGGTCGTAGACGATGAGGAAATAGCCGGCGTATCCGGTGCGCGTGATGACGTCGAGCTCGTAGTCCAGCCGTCTCTCGACCTCATCCGACAGCGGATTGCCATAGCGCTCGATGGCGCCCTGGCGCGCGAGGTGCACCAGCAGGTCCTGGTCCGACGCGAACTCCGCGGGGCGCGGATACTGCGGCAGGAAGTACCGCTTCTCGAAATCGAATTCGCACAGCTCGGCGACGCGGGCCGTTTCTGTCAGGACGTCGGTCCGGTTGCCGAACAGGCTGCGCATCTCGCTCTCGGACTTGACGTAGCTCTCCTGTCCGAAAAAGCGAAAGCGCTTGGGATCGTCGAGGTCTTTCCCCGTCCCGATCGCCAACAGGACGTCGTGGGCCTCGGCATCATCCTTCATTAGGTAGTGTGCGTCGTTGGTGGCGGCCACGGGAAGCCCGAGCTCGGCACCAATGCGAAACATCCCCTCGGTAACGAGCTGCTCTTCGGCGATGCCGTGATTCTGCACCTCCAGCCAGAAGCCGTTCGGCCCGAAAGTGCGCGCGAACCACTCGGCGCTCGCCTTCGCGGCCGCGTAATTCCCCTGGCGCAGGTAGAGCGCGATCTCACCGGACAGGCAGGCGGCCAGGCCGATCAGCCCATCGTGGTGCTGCGCCAGCACCTCCTTGTCGATGCGCGGCCGGCGGTAATAGCCCTCGAGGAACCCGATGGATGAGAGCTTGATCAGGTTCTGATAGCCGATCCGGTTTTTCGCGAGCAGCACGAGGTGCGAGTACGGCGCGCCGAGCGGGGCATCGGCGGCGGGTTTCTCGCGGGCGTGGCGGCTGCCGAAGGCGAGGTAGGCCTCAAAGCCCAGAATCGGACGGACTTTTCGCGCCTTCGCCTCGGCGTAGAACGACCAGGCGCCGTGCAGGTTGCCGTGGTCGGTGATCGCGAGCGAATCCATGCCGAGCGCCTGGACCCGATCGAGCAGATCGGGGATCCGGTTCGCGCCGTCGAGGAGAGAGTACTCGCTATGCGTGTGGAGATGAACGAACGGCATGGTTACCCTGCGGAATCTGCCGTATTTTGCGCGGTCATGCAATGGCTGATGCTGGTCGTCACGTTTGTCGTCATGGCGCTCTTGCAGCGCGTCGCCCGTGGGGCCGGCGGGCCGCTCGAGGCGCACGCGACGCTCGCGCTCGGCTGCCTGACGCTCGCCGCGTATCTCGCGGGCACGATCGCTCAGCGCTACCGCCTCCCGCGCATTGTCGGCTATCTCGTCGCCGGTTTCGCCCTTGGCCCCGCATGGCTCCGGTTGGTGCGAGGCCCGGAGCTCGAGGCCCTTGCCGCGATCTCGAGCGGTGCGTTGACGCTGATCGCGTTCGCCGTGGGCAACGAGCTGTCGCTCGACCCGCTGCGGAGCGAGCGACGGACGACGGTCCTGCGTATCGTGGCCGGCGCAATGGCCGTTCCGTTCGCCGCCGTCGCGCTCGTCGTGCTCAGCGTCAGTCCCTGGTTTCCGCTGACGGCGCACCAGCCGTTCCGCGATGCGCTCGTGGTGGCGCTCGCACTCGGCTCGATGGCGGCTGTGAGCTCCCCGACGCTCACCTGGGCCGTCATCAGCGACGTGGGCGCCATGCGGGGCGAGCTGGGCGGGGGGGGCGGGGGGGGCAGGGCGGGACTCTCCCGCACGACGTTGGATGTGAGCGTCCTGCAAGCCCTCGCCGCTGGTGTGTTACTGGTCGTCGTGCTCGCGATCGCGCTCCCAATCGGGAGCCGCGGGACCGTGACCCCCGGCGCCGCCGCCCATGCGCTGCTGATTCTCGCGGGCTCGATCGTGGCCGGGACCCTCTTGGCGCTCGCAGCGGCCCAGTATCTGCGCGTCATCCAAGATCGCGTGGTGTGGGTGCTGGTGATCCTCTCCTTCATCGTCTCGCAGCTGGTGCGGCTGACCGGCCTCGACGCCGTGCTGATCGGTCTTGCGGCGGGGTGCACACTCCGGAACGCCGCACCCGAGCACAGCGAGCGTGTACGAGCCGCGCTCCAGCGATGCGCGATGCCGGTCTATGTCGTATTTTTTTCCGTCGCCGGCAGCAACTTGCAGCTCGACGCGCTCGGGGACATCTGGCCGTGGGCGCTGCTCCTCGTGGGACTGCGGATCACCGGTTTGTGGGGTGGGCTACGCTGGGCGGGTGGGGGGGGAGCCGGCCGTCACCCGGCTGTCCCGGCTGACTGGGTCAACTATGGCTGGCTGGGCTTGGTGTCGCAGGGCGGATTGGCCATCACATTCGCCGCCGTGTTGCGGCAGGCGTTCCCGGAGTGGAATGTCTCGCTGGAAGCGCTGCTCGTGGCAATGATCGGCGTGCACGAGCTGGCCGGGCCGATCTGTCTTCAATGGGTGCTCCGGCGCACCGGTGCGGTTACAGGGGAGGCGCATGCTCGGGAAATGCCTGGTACTGCTGAGAACGCGGTGGGGAACACTCGGGATTCTGTCGTTGCTGGCGGGAACCGCGTGTAGCAGCAGCACCGCGCCGCACTTCCGTCCCTGTACGGCCGCAGACGCCGCGGTTACGCTCGCCGTCAACCAGTACGTGGCGATCGACCCCGGTGCCGATTCGGGATGCGTGGTGTTTCCCGCGACAACCACGCTTCCAGCCGAGTATCTCCTCGTTCCGCAGCTCGCCTCCGGTGTGCCCGGTCAAGTAGCGGGATTCCGGTTGGGAGGCGATACGATCCTGCCGGCGCCCTCGGCGCCCGCTCCAGATCAATCGGCTGAGCTTAATGACGCGGAGCGTTTTCACACCTACCTCCGTCTGGGTGATGAGCGACGCTCGTGGGGCTTTGCTCCCGAATCAGCCACGGGTGCCAGGCCCAAGATGGCGGCGACCGGAAGCCCGCCCGGGATGAACACGCAACGGGTCTTTGAGGTGTGCGCCAAGACCGACTGCTCGCAGTTCGACCGCGTGGTGGCGCGAGTGCGCGCCGTTTCGGCCAAAGTCGTCATTTTCGTCGACACGCTGGCGCCGGCCGGTGGCCTCGATTCGACGGCACTCGACAGTATCGCCAGGCTGTTCGATCAGCGGCTCTATGCGATCGACACGGCGGCCTTCGGACGTGAGTCGGACATCGATTCGAACACCGTCGTGCTGGTGTTGATGACGAACACGGTGAACAAGCTGGTCACCGCCTCGGCATGCAACGCCGCAGGCGGAGCCTTTATCGCGGGGTTCTTTTTCGGCGCCGACCTCGATCCCGCATTCCGCACCGATCCGCGCTCCAACAAAGGCGAGGTCTTCTATTCGATCGTGGCCGATCCGACCGGTAAGCTGAGTTGTTCCCACTCCACGGCTGACGTGGAGAAATTCGTGCCCGTGACGTTCATTCACGAATTCCAGCACATGATCAGCTTCAATCAGCACGTGCTCGTGCGCGGCGGCACAGGCGAAGTGCTGTGGCTGAACGAGGGGTTCTCCCACTACGCGGAGGAGCTGGGCGGCAGGAGCTATGCCGTTACCCCGGACGCGCAAGTCACAATGTGCCTGACTGGCTCGATCGAGTGCCGGTTCTATGCCGGCGATCTCCTCGACGCATACGACTATCTCGACTCGACGAGCACGCATTTCCTACTGCCGACGGCGGGCATCGGGACACTCGCTGAGCGTGGGGCGGCGTGGCTGTTCGTGCGCTACGTGGTCGACAAGTACTCGGTTGGAAGCACGATGGCCAGCTGGGACACCCTGACGCGGTCCCTGGTGGGCACGTCGCAGACGGGTGCGCAGAACATCACGACGGTCACCGGCGCTCCGTTCGCGACGGTCGTGGGCCGCTGGGCGCTGGCGAACTATATCACTGACAGGGGTGGGGCTCCGCCGGAGCTCCAATACGATTCCTGGAACCTGCACTCCGTGTATGCCGCGCTGCACAATGCGAACGTGTTCCGCAAGCCCTACCCACTCGTGCCGGACTCCGCCGCGGGGCGCGACGCAGTTTTCACGGGCACGCTGCGCGCGGGCTCGGGGATTTATTTTCTCGCCACGCAGCCGGCAGGTGATCCCGGTTTCGCCATCAGCTTCACCGCCTCGAATGGCTCGAAGATCACCCCGGCGTTCCTGCCGCGGCTCAATGTGATGCGGCTGCAGTGAGAGCGACGGGTGGGCGGTTCGGCGGTTGGGCGGTTGGCGTCGCGGTCGTGGTTCTGGTTTTCGAACCGCCAAACCGCTTAACCGCCCAGACGGAAGGTTCAGTTCTCACCGCGCTCCCCGGATCCACGCGCTCGGCCGCACTCGGCGGCGCCGGCGCGGCGCTCGTCGGCGACGCGGGCGCGATGTTCGCGAACCCCGCCGGTATCGCCACGATTCGTCATCTGAGTGTCGAAGGCTCCTATGAGCCCTACCTGGCCGGCAGCGCGATCTCGACGGCGGCAATCGCCCTGCGAGTCAGCCGCTTCACGTGGGGATTCGGGGCGCAAGCGCTCGACTACGGGTCGGAGCCGGAGATCGTTCCCGACCCGGCGACCGGAGGCCGGCGCGGCATGCCGACTGGTGCCTCATTCCATCCGTACGAGGCCCTCGCCACGACGTCGCTCGTCTACCGCCGCGGCTTCGCGGCGCTCGGCGTCACGGCGAAATACAATCGCCAGCAGATCGGCTCGCAGGTCAGCGACGCGTGGGCGGGTGACGTCGGCCTGGCCGTCGCGGTCTTCGACATCATGGCGTTCGGCGTGAGCGTACAGAACCTGGGCGGCGATCTCGGCAACGGCGCGCTGCTGCCGCGGCGCACCCGCGCCGGGCTGACGCTCAACTATACGGACCCGCAGGGCACCTTTCGGCTCCTCACGACCCTCGAGGGCCAGTGGACGCGCGACCACCGTGCCGTGCTCGTCCAGGGCGTCGAGGGTGGCGTCGTGACAGGAGGGGTCGGGCTGGTGGCGCGCCTGGGTTATGCCACCCGGCCCGCGATCACCGACGCATCGCGCGTGACGTTCGGCGGGGGGATCGTGCTGAGCCGGTTGGCGATGGACTACGCGTTTCAGGCGTATGACGCGGTGGGTGGCGCGACACATCGCGTGGGGCTGCGATGGACGCCCTGACCGAGCGCGCGCGGCCGCGCTGGGGCCGCCTGCTGAAGCGCATCGCGCTCATCGGCGTGGCCGCGGCGGCCGCGGCGGTCGCCCTGATGCTCGTCATCAGCGCAGACGCGCGGTACATCGCCCGGGCCGGCATCGAAGAGGGGCGGCTGCTGCTCAGGCGGCGTGCGATGGACAAACTGATCGCCGACACTGCCACGCCTGCGGCGCTGCGCCAGCGGCTGGCGCTGGTGCTGGCCGCTCGCGCCTACGCGACCGACTCCCTCGGGTTGGCCGTGGGGAAGACCTACACGACGTATGTCGACGTGGGTCGGGATACGCTGCTGCTGGTGCTGTCGGCGAGCCGGCGCGACAAGCTGCGCGAGGTCACCTGGCGCTACCCCATCGTGGGGATCGTTCCGTACAAGGGGTTCTTCAAGGCCACCCGGGCGCGCAGTGAAGCTCAGCGGCTCGAGACACAGGGATTCGACGTCTTCCTGCGCCCGTCGGGGGCCTTCTCGACGCTCGGGTA
>QHUE01000193.1 GCA_003221825.1 Gemmatimonadota bacterium | reverse complement strand
CGAGGGGGCGGCGCAGCTGCTCGAGCAGGCCCGCACGGTCGTCATCATTCCGGGGTATGGCATGGCGGTCGCCCAGGCACAGCACAAAGTGCGCGAGCTGTACGATGCGCTGACCAAACGGGGCGTCACGGTCAAGTTCGCGATCCATCCAGTCGCGGGGCGGATGCCGGGACACATGAACGTGCTGCTCGCCGAGGCGAACATTCCGTACTCGGCGCTGGTCGAGATGGATGAAATCAATCCCGAGATGCCGCAGACCGACGTCGCGCTCGTGCTCGGCGCCAACGATGTCGTGAATCCCGCCGCCCGCTACAACAAGGGCACGCCCATCTACGGCATGCCGATCATCGACGCGGACAAGGCCAAGACCGTGATCGCGGTGAAGCGCAGCAAGAATCCCGGTTTCGCCGGCATCGACAACGAGCTGTATGTGCAGGACAACACGTGGATGCTGTTCGGGGATGCGAAGGCGGTGTTGTCGGATCTCGTCAAGCAGTTCGGAGCTGGTGGGATTCACTGAATTTCTATGCATACGGCGCAAAGTTTATGCGTGCTTGCGGGCGCCCCGGAACGCCTACACGTTTTGTGACACATCCATTCGGAGTTCTTACCCATGCGCCAAAACTTTATCATCGGTCTCGCGGCCGCCGCTGCTCTGAGCGCCTGCGGTCCGACCGATCACCGCGCTGTCTCTGGACCGCAATTCGACCACGTCCAGGACCTGGACGGGACGCCCGACCTCATTGTGGACGGTCAACGACTGGCGGATAGCTGGGTCGTTTACGACCAGACGTTCAGTACCACTGCCTGCAGCGTTGTCGAGGGAGGAGTGGCGCCCGGTGAGCACCGCGTGCTGCGGTTTACCGTCACCACCCCCAACATCGGCGATGCTGATATTTTCATCGGCGATCCCAACGTGCACGTCGCCGCCAACGACGGGCTGTTCGAATTCGCGACCTGCCATAACCATTACCACTTCCGGCACTACGCCACTTACCAGCTCATCTCGGCGAACGACGGTCACATTTGGCGCTCCGCCAAGCGGGGCTTCTGCATGATCGATGTGACGCCGTGGCAGAGCGATGGGGGCGTGGGGTCCTGGGTCTACCACAGCTGCGGCAGGGTCGGGATCCCAGGCAACCAAGGGATCAGCGTCGGATACGCCGACACGTACTTCAAGTTCCTCGGTGGGCAGTACTTCGTGCTAGATGGCGGCGACGGGCAGGCGCCTGTTCCGCCGGGACAGTACATCATCCGCATCACCGTCAATCCACCATTCACAGCCGCGGCAGGTGAGCCGTGTCTCCACACGGACCTGAGCGGGTTCTGCCACCAGCTCCCCGAAAGCGACTTCACCAACAACGTGGCTGAGGTGTCGATCACTATCCCAGACCGGCCGGGCAAAACCGGCTTCGGCCCGGGGTCCGGTAACGTCACGGACACCGAGCTCATCGACGACGAGAATCGGCCGGACAAATAAAACAGCCATCAGCCATCTGTCATCGGAACTGCTGATGGCTGATGGCTGATGGCTGATGGCTGATGGCCTAGAATCACCGCCCGCCGCACGACACCGGATCCGCGATGCAATATTGGTTCGCGATGCGTTCGCTGATCGTGATCGGCAGGAACGTGCCGGGATCGACGATCGCCTCCGACCCGGCCTGCCACAGATCCGCATTCAGGCCGAAGCGATATTCGTCAATCAGCCGGCGGCCTTGCAAGAAGAGATTGCGCTGCCGCTCGTACTGCAGCATCGCCAGCGCCGTCGGTCCCGTGCCGGTGTAGGCGCTCAAGCCGTCCAGCGCCCGCTCCGCATTGATCGCGTTCTGGAAGCCGGTGTTGTCCGCGGCCGCCAGCGCCGCTTCCGCGACGATGAGATGTAGCTCGCGAGCGGAGAGGAAAGTCAGCGGTCCCCAGCGCGTGCTCTTGAGAAAGCCATCCGCATTATTCAAGAGGAACCGCGTCACCTCCGGATCGGCCTTATTGTCCAGCGGATCCTTGAGGGCGAGGCTATCCACGACCACAGTCCTGCCGCCGGTCGCGCAGCCTGACACGGTGCAGATCGGATAGACGTAGGCCGACCCGATCCGCATCTCCTGCCGCTCGTTCACTTCGAATCCGATATCCGTGCTGATCGTCGTCGGGTCGTAGTGGAATTGATAGCGCCAGTCCGCGGCTCCTAACGTCGTCGCCAGCGCCAGCGCCGCATTGGCATCGGCCACGGCGGCGGCATCGTTTACGAGGGGACTCGCCACTGGAACCGTCGCCGGAGCGGGGTTGAGCTTGGCCCACACCGCGAGGTAATAGCGAGCCACCGCCCGTTCTGACGTGAGCGACAGCTCGAGGTCCTTATTGCCCGTGGCCTGGGCGATCGCAATGCCATTCGTCGCATACGCGATTGCCACCTTGTACAACGAGTCCATCTTCGCGGCGCCAAGTGGTGCACCGGCAGTCGTGCGATCGGAGCCGATCGGGTAGTTGTCGAACAGATTCCCGATCATCGTATAGATCACGGCCCCGAACAGATACGTGCGAGCGAGATCGTCCCGATCGGGAAGCACGTTTGTCGAGTCGAAGCCCCGCAGCCGTTTGATCGTCTCGTCGGCCCACCAGCGCGCCTCCCCCACGGTAAAGAAGGCGGCATCCACGAACTCATTCGTGGGTTCGGAAATCGTTCCCTGATCCAGGCTCTGCCACGCATCGCGGGAGCCGATCCATGTGAGCTCATCAGTAGCGATCGAGTAGGGGGTCAGGATCTGCCCCCATGCACGCTCTACCGTGGCCAGCACGCCGCTCGCTTGCGCCGCGGCGGAAGCAGGATTGCTGAGGTCCGACTGGTTGACGTTGTTCGGGTTCTTCACGTCCAGCAGGCTGCTGCACGCGGCGATCGCAAGTACGCACGCCGCGCCGAGCAGCCGGTATGAGCGATGGGTGTTCATGGTATCACTCCTCTCCGGTGCCCGGGGTTAGAAGCCGAACCGCACGCTGAAGGTGAAGCGCCGCGGCAAGGCCAGTCCGAACGCATCGATCCCCTCGCCGAAGTTCTGGTCGATGCCGTTCAGGTCCGAGCTGGCCGCGCCCCGTCCGTATTCGTTCAGCTCGGGATCGATGCCGGTGTACGGCGTCCAGAGCATGAGATTCCGTACCGCCGCCTTGAGCGATACGTAGCGCAACCCGAGTCGTCTACTGGCCCACGCGGTCGGCACGTTGTAGCTGATGCCAAGCTCGCGCCAGCGCACGAACCGGCCGTTTTCGTTCTGGTTGAGCCCATCGTACGGCGTCAACGCGCGGAGTTTGAGCCATTCCTTTGCTGCGTCCACGCGCTGCTGCGCCGTGCTCGCCGGGTTGAGCATCGTGGCCTCCACGTGCGACGCGCGTTCGGAATTCCGCCCGATCACGGCGTTCGAGTTTCGGAACGCGAAGGTGAGGTCGGTGATCGTATAGTTGCCCGCTTTGTACTCGAACAGGGACGACAGTTCGAAGTTCTTAAACAGCGTGGCACTGAGACCAAACGCGCCGGCCCAGTCGGGCGTGGACTTGCCGAGATAGTGATCGAGGAAGTCGCCGTCCCCATCCTCGTCAACCCGAATCGGCAGGACAAATCTCAAGTCGAGTGGGCTCGCGAGCGCGGCCAGCATGTCGGCGTCGGTGTCAAATTGGCCGTCGCCATTCAGGTCATAGGGGTTCTGACCTGGCTGCAGGCAGGCGTAGGTTGCCCCGGCCGGCCGCTGGCTGCACGGCGCAACGAGCTTGGCACCGAACAGGGAGTTGGGCGCGTAGCCCTCCTTTACGAAGTTGCGGTAGCGGGGATAGCTGCCCCCGACCTTGAGCGGCGGCGATCCGCCGAGGCTCGTGACGATCTCGTGCAGGAATGCCGCGTTGCCGAAGACCTTGATCGAAAACTCCGGCCGGCTGACGGGAATTACGTTTAGACCGATCTCCCATCCGTGTGAATCAACCCGGCCGATGTTGGACAGTTGCGGATTCGGGAAGCCGCCGGAGGGGGCGTACTGGCGCTGATACAGCGCATCACGAGTCACGCGATTCCAGTAGGTGAGCTCCAGGGCCGCGCGGTCGCTCAGAATACCGACTTCACTCCCGACCTCCCACTCGGTCGCTTTCTCGGGCCTCAGGTC
>QHUE01000005.1 GCA_003221825.1 Gemmatimonadota bacterium | reverse complement strand
TGGCTCATTCCCCGGGGCGAAATTGAAGACGTGGCTCGTCGGCATCAGACACCCGGCACCTGACACCTATCTCGCGCAGTTGCGCTCGTTCGATCCCCCGATCATCGCGCGCGTCGCGGGCAGCCGGGTTTTGCTGGATGCGCGCACGATCTTCCCGGAACAAGTCGAAACGGTTATCGCGGCACTGACGGCAGATGGCTGACGGCCGCCCTCGGGCGGTCTTTTTCGACCGTGACGGGACGATCGTCGAGGACCCGCCCCCCGGGTTTCTGCACGAGCCGGGGAAGGTCAAGCTGCTCCCTGGTGCGGCGGCGGCGATCAAGCAACTGAATGACCACGGCTTTCTGGTCGTCGTCGTGACGAATCAATCGGGCATCGGGCGCGGGCTCTTTACGGTGGCGGACTACGCCGCCGTGCAGCGCCGCCTCGCCGAGCTGCTCGCGGCGCATGGCGCCCGCCTCGACGGCGCGTACTTCTGTCCTCATCACCCGCGGTTCACCGGCCCCTGCGAGTGCCGCAAACCGGGGCTCAAGCTGTTTCGCGACGCCGCGCTGGCGCTCGATATCGACTTCGCGCGCTCCTGGTGGGTGGGGGACCGGCTGGCCGACGTGCAGCCCGCCGCGGCGCTGCGGGGCAAGTCGGGCAACGCGATTCTGGTAGTGACGGGGGAAGGCAACCTGCATCAAGGGCAGGCGCGGGCGAGCGGTGTGATGGTTGTCGCGGATTTGCCGAAAGCGGTGGACGAGATTCTAAAGGATTGTCCTTAAGACCCGAGAATTGCAGATTAGCCCGTCGCCCTTCCCCGCTGCTAAGGAGTGCTTGTGCGCTTAGGTCTCCTGCTGACCGCGCTCGCCGTCGCCGCTCCCCGAGCCCTTCCCTCGCAGGTCCGGACACTTCGCGTGGGGCAAACCGTCCGAGACAGCCTCGTCAAGGGCGACGCGAAGTTCCCCGACGGCTCGCACTACAAGCTGTATGGGTTCCTCGGCGCCAAAGGTGACACGGTCAACATCGATCTGACGTCGGACGACTTCGACGCGAACCTGGTCGTGGCCGATGCTGCGGGAAACAGGCTGGCGCTCAACGACGACGGCGGCGAGAACTGCAACTCCCGGCTGACGTTCGTGCCGCCGGCCACCGGCAATTATCGCGTCTATGCAAACTCCAGCTCTCAGGCGGAGCTCGGCGACTACCGGCTGTCTGTCGCGCACGGGCACGCCACCGCTGCGAGCGATAGCGTGTGCCGCGGCTTCGGCCGCGTCGCCGGAATGATCGACGTGGGACAGACGATCACCGGCACGCTCACGTCGGACGATCCCCAGTTGCCCGGTGATTCGACTTACTTCGAGCGCTGGATCCTGCCGGTGAAGGCGAATCAGGCGTTCACGATCGATCTGATCTCGGACGAGTTCGACGCGTACCTCCTGCTCACGAAGGGCCGCGGCGACAAGCTCGTCGACAACGACGACGGCGGGGGCGGCTGCAATGCGCGGATCGTCTATACCGCGACCGACGGCCATCCCCTGCGCGTCGTGGTGAATACAGCGTCGCAGCCCAAGCGACAGACGGGCCGCTTTACGTTGCGTGTGACGGAGGGCGAGTCGACTGTGGATTCGAAGGGCAACTGCCGGTTGAACAACGTCGCCCGGAACACGCAGACGCTGCAACAGGCGGCCAGCGCCCCGCCGTCCACCGGCCCGCGGGCGCCGGTCCCCATCATTCGCGTGGGCGAAACGGTCAACGGCGCGCTGACCTCGAGCGACTCGCTCTATCCCGACAACAGCTACTTCAAGTTCTACCAGTTCACCGCCCCGGCGGGCCGGCCGGTCACGATCGACCTCTCCTCCCATGATTTCGATCCGGTGTTGATCGTGCGCGGCGAGGACCTCGACAACTCCATCATCAACGACGACGGCGGTCCGGGCTGCTATGCGCGCATCTCGCGCACCTTCCCGAGTACCGGCCCGTACCGGATCCTCGTGAACACCACGTCCTCGCCGGAACGGCAGACCGGGCGCTTCTCGCTGTCCATCACCGACGGCTCGAAGCCGGTGCAGGAAGGCAGCGCCGCGACGGCGGACTGCCAGAGCGCCAGCGCGAGCAGCAGTGTCGCCGCATCGACCGCGTCGCACGCCATCGCCGTGGGACAAACGCAGCAGGGCACGCTGACCCGCAACGACGTGCTGCTGACCAGCGACAGCACCTACGCGCAGCCGTGGACGATTCACGGCACCGCGGGCACCACGATTACGATCGATCTCGAGTCCGACGCGTTCGATTCGTACCTGTTCCTGCGCGGGCCGGGCATCGCGGGCGGCAGCAACTTCCAGGACGACGACTCGGGCGGCAACTGCCACGCGCGGCTCACCGCGATCTTCCCGCAGACGGGCGAGTACGAGATCGTGGTGAACACCTCGCTCGGCGAGCATTTTGCCACCGGTCCGTTCACGCTGAGCGTCACCAGCGGGTCGAAGCCGAAGTCCGTCGCGCGGTGCACTCGCAGTAGTCAGTGACCAAACCGGGGGGGCCGGTTCGTGTCGCCGTGCTGGTGTCAGGCGGCGGCACGAACCTGCAGGCCCTCCTCGATGCCCTCCACGAATCACCCATCGCGCGCGTGACGCGCGTGATCTCGAACCGGCCCGATGCCGGCGCGCTGGCGCGTGCGCGCCGCGCCGGCGTGCCCACGACGGTGCTTCGGGACGCCAATGACCCCGCCGAGCTGCAGGCCGCCCTCGGCGATGCGCAGCTGGTCGTGCTGGCGGGCTACCTCAAGCTCGTGCATGCCGCCGTCGTGGCGCGCTTTCGGGGCCGGATGATCAACATTCACCCCGCGCTCCTGCCCGATTTCGGCGGCCCCGGGATGTACGGGCGCCGGGTGCACGAGGCGGTGCTCGCGAGCGGTGTCAAGGAATCGGGCGCGACGGTGCATTTGGTGGATGAAGAGTTTGACCGTGGGGAAATCATTGGGCAGGAAAAAGTGCGGGTCGAACCTGGAGACACGCCCGATGCACTTGCGGCCCGCGTGCTGGAAGCGGAGCATCGATTGCTACCCAGAATGGTCCTGGAACTTGCCCGGAGGATTGGATGATGATGCAGCAGGCGGTCAAAAGACAACCGCGGCGGTCAAGAGACAACGGCGGCGGTCGGGCGGTCGCAGTTGACCGCCGCATTTGCTTCTTGACCGTCTCGACCGCCGCCCTTGCAGTCTTGACCGCCAGCCTATCCGCCCAAACCGCAGACAGTCTTGCCATCCGCTTCTCAGGGATGACGGCGATTACAGGTTACGAGCAAGCCGTCACCGATTCTCTCCTCATGCTCCTTCCGGGCAGTGCGCGCGATCGCACCGGCAACGTGACGCTTGTCTTGGGCCGAGGCTCGCCCAGGCGACTGGTCTACTGCAGTCTCGACGAAATTGGCTACGCGGTCGGCAACATCACCGACGACGGCTATATCCTGCTGCGGCGCGTCGGCGGGGGCGTGCGACTGTACTCGCTGTTCGATCAACAGCTCGAGGGCCAGCGCGTCACGCTCTTCGGCCGCAAAGGGCCCGTCCCCGGCGTCGTGGCCGTGCGCTCGACCCACCTCACGCGCGGCCGGCCGCAGCGCGACGAGCCGCCGTTCACCGTCGACAACGCCTATGTGGACGTCGGCGCCAGCTCGCGTGACGAGGTGCTCGCGTTGGGAATCTCGGGGCTCACGCCGGTGTCGCTGACGAAACGGCCGCACCGCTACGGTGACCGCCTCCTCGCCGCTCCCAATGCCGGCCGCCGCGCCGCCTGCGCTGCGCTTGCGTCCGCCGCGCTGTCGCGCCCGCGCGTGCGCGGAACGGTGGTGGTCGCCTTCACGGTGCAGAGCCTCTACGCCGATACCGCGGGACTGAAAACCGTCGCGAACGTGCAGGGCCCATTCGCCGACGCCCGCATGGTGACGGTGCCATCCAAGTTCGCGGAGACTGCGGTGGAGACGGTGGTGCTGAAGGATGTGGATACGTTGGTTGCCGACGTGGTGAAATGGATCGGCGGTGGGCAATGATCCTCGCACTGGCGGCGATCCTCGCGATCCAGGACACCAGCAGGATCTCTGAAGCCCAGACCATCCTCTCACAGCTCGTCGAGAGTTATGGCGTATCAGGCATGGAAGCGCCCGTGCGAGCCACTGTGCAGCGTCTGCTACCCAGCTGGGCCCGCGCCGAGACCGACACCGCCGGCAATCTCTGGGTCCGCGCAGGCCAGGGCGATGGGGGGGGGCCAGTCGTCATCGTCGCGCACCTGGACGAGATCGGTTTCCGCGTGGACACGATCAACCCCGACGGCACGCTCGGCCTGCGCAACCGCGGCGGCTTTATTCAGTCGCTCTTCGAAGCGAAGCCCGCGCTCATCCACACGGGGGGCGGCGACATCCCCGGCATCTTCCTGCCGGGCGACACCGGCCTCACGCGCCGGACGCCCCCGCCGCTGCGCGTGAGCGTCGGCGCCACGACTCGCGCCGGCGCCGAGTCGCTCGGCGTGAAGCTCGGCCAGACGATCACGATGCCCAAGCAGTACGTGCGGCTCGCCGGCACGCGCGCGACCGGCCGCTCGTTCGATGACCGCATGGGCTGCGCGGCGCTGATTCTGGCGCTGCGGCGGCTCGACCGCAGCAAGCTCAAGCATGCGGTGATCTTTCTCTTCAGCACGCGCGAAGAGATCGGGCTCGAGGGCGCCGCGGCGGCCGCCCGGCAGCTGGGCACCACGACGCGGCGTGTGCACGCCATCGACACGTTCGTCTCGGCCGATTCCCCGCTCGAGCTGCAGAACTTCGCTGTCGCGAAGCTCGGCGCCGGCGCCGTCGCGCGGGCGCTCGACAACTCCTCGATCACGCCGCCCGCCTACGTGGACTCCCTGGCCGAGATCGCGCGCGCCCGCGGCATCGCCCTGCAGATCGGGACGACGAACGGCGGCAACGACGGCTCGACGTTTGTCCCATTTGGGGTCGTGGATGTCCCACTCGGGTGGCCGCTTCGATACTCGCACTCCCCCGTGGAAGTGGTGGATCTGAAAGATCTGGTGAGCCTCGCAGACATCGTACGAGCGGTGGCTGAGGACTGGTGAGAGGCGGTCAAACGACAAATGCGGCGGTCAAACGGCAAAGGCGGCGGTCACGGACGGCCCGACCGCCGCAGTTGCTCTTTGACCGCCGCCGTTGTTTCTTGACCGCCCTATGAGGGCTCTGCTGTCAGTCTCGGACAAGCGTGGAATTGTGGATTTCGCCCGTCAGCTCGTTGAGCTACGCTGGGAGATCGTCTCCACCGGTGGGACGGCGGAGGCGCTGCGGCGGGAAGGCATTCCGGTCGTCCGCGTTGAAGAAGTCACAGGCTTTCCAGAGATGATGGACGGGCGGGTAAAGACTCTGCATCCGAAGGTACATGGAGCACTACTCGCACGAAGAAATAACTCCAGCGATCTCGAGGCGATGCAGCAGCACGGCATCACGCCCATCGACCTCGTCGCCGTGAATCTCTATCCGTTCCGCGAGACCGTCGCCAAACCGCAGACCACCTTCGCGCAAGCGATCGAGCAGATCGACATCGGCGGACCATCGATGCTCCGCTCAGCGGCGAAAAACCACGCCGACGTCATCGTCGTCGTGGACCCCGACGACTATCCCATGGTGCTCGACGCTCTCAAGGGTGGGCTAACCCCGGGCGCAAGCCCGGGGTTGCGCCAGGCGCTTGCCACCAAAGTGTTCGCGTACACGACCGCGTATGATGCAGCGATCCTCGGCTACCTGTCGCGCTCACAGGAGTCGCTGCCGCCCACACTGAGCCTAGTGCTACAGCGCCAGCAGGCGCTGCGCTACGGCGAGAACCCGCATCAGCGCGCCGCGCTCTACGTGACCGACGAGCCCCCCCCCGGCATCCGCGACATGCGCCAGCTCCACGGCAAGGAGCTGTCGTTCAACAACCTGCTCGACGTCGATGCCGCCGTCATGGCCGTGGCGCCGTGGCAAGGCCGAGACTCCCGCGCGGCGTGCGTCATCATCAAGCACACGACGCCCTGCGGCATCGCGCTCGGCCGCAACGCCGCCGAGGCCTTCACGCGCGCGCTGGCGACCGACCGGACGTCGGCCTTCGGATCGGTCGTCGCATTCAATACCGTGGTGGACAAGGCCGCCGCCGAGGCGATGCGCGAGCTGTTCGTCGAGGTCGTCGTCGCGCCGCGCGTCGACGCCGCCGCACTCGCGGTGTTCAAGGAAAAGAAGAACCTGCGCGTCGTCGAGCTGCCGATGGTGCACGACGAGCCGACCCTCGACTACAAACGCGTGCGCGGCGGGTTCCTGGTGCAGGACCGCTTCCGGTATTCAGCCATCGCCGACGAATCGCAGTGGCGCGTCGCCACGACCCGCCGCCCCACCGATGCGCAATGGAACGACCTGCGGTTCGCCTGGGCGGCGGTGGGCGCGATCAAATCCAACGCCATCGTGCTGGTCAAGGACGAGGCGGCCATCGGGATTGGCGCCGGGCAGATGAGCCGCGTGGATTCCTCATTCCTGGCGGGTCACAAGGCCCGCCAGCAGGGCCACGAGCCCCAGGGCGCGGTGCTCGCGAGCGACGCCTTCTTCCCCTTCCGCGACGGCGTGGACGAAGCGGCTGCGGCGGGGGTCACCGCCATCATCCAGCCCGGAGGATCGGTCAAGGACGCCGAGGTGATTGCCGCGGCGGACGAGCACGACCTTGCCATGATCCTGACCGGTATGCGGCAGTTCCGCCACTAGATTATGGGCCTATGACGACCACGTATCCCAACCGCGCCACCCCCGCGAGCCGCCAGCTCGACGACGCGGCGACCACGCCTGCAAACGCCGTTAAGCCGCCCTATCTCATGGCGGCCTGCGTCTCCGTCGGCGCGCTGATCCTCTACATCGCGACGCTCGCCCCAACGACGCAGTTCTGGGACACGTCGGAGTACCTCGCGGCGGCGTACACGCTCGGCATTCCGCATCCGCCGGGCAACCCGCTCTTCGTGCTGATCGCGCACGTGTTCGGGTTGCTGCCGTTCATGGCCGGGTACGCGGCGCGCATCAATCTCTTCGCCGCCGTGACGAGCGCCGTCTCCGCCGGCTGCTGGTTCCTCGTCGCCGAGCGCTGGCTGCGCTCGTTCGTGCCGGCGCTGTGGCCGCGCCGGCTCGTCGCGCTCGCCGGCGCGATCGTCTCCGCGACGGCATTCACCGTCTGGAACCAGTCGGTGGTGAACGAGAAGGTGTACACGCTGAGCCTGCTCTCGATCGCGCTGATTCTGTGGCTCATCGTCCGCTGGGACGATCAGCCGGCCGGCGAAGCGCACGACCACCACCTGCTGCTGATCATCTATCTCCTCGCGCTGACCGCCACGAACCACATGATGGGCGTGCTGGTCGGCCCCGTGGTGATGATCCTGCTGTATCCGCCGCTCAAGAAAAACCGGCCGCTGTCGGATGGGGAGCGCAGCCTCGAGTGGTCGCAGTTCCTCGTGTTCACGACGGTGTGGGGACTCCTGCTTTCACTCGGCCTCGAGGGCTGGGAGCCGATCGCCGTGGCCGGTGTGCTGTTCGCGGCCGCCCTGGTGTACGCGATCCTGGCGGGCAACGCGTCGTTTGCGCTCGCGGCCCTGCTCGTGGCGGTGGTTGGGCTGTCGGTGTACACCTATCTGCCGATTCGCGCGGCGTTCTTCCCGCCGATCAACGAGGGTGAGCCGACAAACTGGCAGGCGCTGTGGGCGGTGCTGACGCGGCAGCAGTACGGCAAGCCGTCGATCTTCGACAATCCCACGCAGGCGCCCGGCGTGGGCAACACGGGCCACACCGTGGCGCTCTACTGGGCGCAGCTCGTCAACTACGCGCAGTACTTCAGCTGGCAGTTCGCGCACGACTGGTCGGACCGCGTGCAGCGCGTCCTGGCCGTCGTGTTTGCGTTCCTCGGCATCGCGGGGGCGATGCGCCACTGGCGCGCCGACCGGCGCACGGCGATCGCCATGACGTTCCTCGTCTTCACGTTCACGTTCGCGCTCGTGTTCTATCTCAATTTCAAGTACGGCTACTCCCTGCACAGCGAGCAGCCGCTGGCAGCGCACGAGGTGCGCCAGCGCGACTACTTCTTCATGGTGTCGTTCGCGCTCTGGGGCATCTGGGTCGCGATGGGACTTGCGGCGGGGATCGAGGCGGTGGGCGAGTGGCTTCGCGAGCGCCAGCCCGACGAGGCGCGCCGCTGGGTGTACGGCACGCCGCTCCTCGCGCTGGCACTCATTCCCCTCGCCGGCAACCGGTTGACCGCATCGCGTAAGGGCGAGACGCTGGCGCGTGACTTCGCGTACGACCTGCTCCAATCGGTCGAGCCCTACGGGGTGCTCGTGACCGCGGGCGACAACGACACCTTCCCGCTGTGGTACGCGCAGGAGGTCGAAGGCATCCGCCAAGACGTTACGATCGTCAACCTGTCGCTCGCCAACACCGACTGGTACGTGCGGCAGCTGCAGCGCCGGCCGCTCGCGGCGTTCGATTCCGCGCATGCGCCGGCGATCTACCGGGGACGGCAGTGGCCCAAGCCCGAGGGCCGGCTCATGACCCTCACGGACGCGCAGCTGGCGGCGTTGGAGCAGTATTACGTGCTCGAGCAGGCGCGCACCGCCAAGCTCGGCTCGGGCTCCGACACGGTGCGCGTCACGATGGATCCCCAGATGCTGGGCCGCCCCTATCTCGAGCGCGCCGACATCATCGTGCTGCAGGTCATCAAGGATCAGCTCGGCAAGCGGCCGATCTCTTTCTCCCGCACCGTCGGGCTCTACGCCGACCAGTTCGGCTTTACGTCACATCTCGAGGGCCAGGGGTTCGCGCGCGTGCTGCGCAGCAAGGAGCTGACGCCGTCGGACAGCCTCAAGGGGATTCAGTCGCTGGGGTACGTGAACGTGCCGCGCACGACGCGGCTGCTGTTCGACGTGTACCACGCGGATGCCGCGGCCAAGCTCCGGCCGCGCGGCTGGGTGGACAAGCCGTCCGAAGGGATTCTCTCGCTGTACGGACTGACCTACTACACGATGGCGCAGGAGCTGCAGACGTCGCAGAGCGCGCTGGCGGCGCGCGCGCAGCAGATCGCCCAGGCGATCTTCCGCAACACCGAAACGACGCTGCAGCCGCTGCCGGAGCGGCCCGTCCGCTAGCGTTTCGTCGTGTCTTTGGCGGCGCCTGCCCCTCCCCCGGTACCGCCGGCGGGACGCGTCGTCGCGGAGGTGGACTCCTGACCCGTCGGGACGCCGCGACGGCGCTCGACCAAGCGAGCCATGACCGGGGCGGTCGGGAATAGGCGCTCCCCACCACCCACCACCACCGAGTCGCCGGCCTCCGCGCCGCCCTGAATTTCGGCCCACCCCGCCGTCCGCACACCGACGCCCACCTGCCGGCGATCAGCCTTGCCGCCTTTGATGACCCAGATGAAGGTCGAGCCCTGCATGGGGAGCAGCGCGTCTTCCGGCACGACGACGGCATTGGGCCGGATGTCGGTCGCAAGGCGCGCCTCGATGAACATGCCGGCCTGGAGCTGATGCTCGTTGTTCGGGACGCGCGCCTTGATGAGAATCGTGCGGCCCGGCAGCGAGACCACGGGGTCTACGAATACGACCTCGCCGGAGAAGTTCTTCCCCGGGAGCGCGGCGACCTGGAAGCTCACGAGCTGACCGCGGCGCAGCCGGTCGGCGTAGCGCTCCGGCACGTCGAACGAGGCGTGTTGCGGATTCACCGACTGCAGCGTGATCAGCGGGGTCTGCGGCGACACGTACGTCCCGATGCTCACGAGCCGGCGGCCGATGACGCCCGCGAACGGCGCGCGGACCATGGTGCGGTCGAGCCTGGTCTTCAGCAAATCGTAATTGGCGTCGGCGCCGCGCGATTTGGCTTCGGCCTGCTCGAGATCGGATGTCGAGGACGCGTTTTGCGCGATCAGCTGCTTGGTGCGCTCCAGCGCCTGGCGCGCGAGCTGGCGCTCCGCCTCGGCCTGGGCGACCTGCGCCTTGAGCTCGGCGTCGTCGACCTTGAAGAGCGGCGTGCCGTCGGCGACCTCCTGCCCTTCCCGGACCAGGATGTCGGTGATGCGTCCCGAGACTTCGGGCCGCAGCTCGATCGACTGGATCGCTTCGATCTGGCCGGTTGCCGCGATCGCGTCGACGACGGTGTCGCGGATGGCGGCGGCGACTTCGACGGGCATGGCGAAACCGCCAGGTCCACCGGGGCCCCCGCCAGCCGCGGAGTTGGCCTTTTTGCAGGCGGCGGGAGCCGCGAGCAGGAGCAGAACAGCAAGGGCGCGGTACGACATCACTGAGATTCCTTATCGGTGAAGAGTCTCCGGCCGAGAATACTTTCGAGGCCGGCGAGCGCGAGTCGCGTTCCATAGCGGGCTTGCACGAGATCCGCCTCCGCCTGCGACAGGTTCACTTCGGCATCGAGCAGGTCGAGGATGGTGGTCGCGCCGCTCTGATAGCGGGTCTGCTGCACGCGGAAGCTTTCGCGCGCGACCACCAGCCCCTGCTGCGCGAGATCAGCGCTGGCGCGCGCGGTCTCATACGTGTCGTATGCCGCGGTGACGTCATGCTGCACCGCGCGATCCATGTCCTGCCGCCGTGCACGGGCGATGTCCTTGCTCACGCGGGCGCGCGAGAGCGCAAGCTCCCGTTGCCCGTTGTTCCAGATCGGGAACGAGATACCGAGCGTGAGATTCGACTGCTTGAACAGGTCGTTCGGAAAAAACTTCGTCCCCAACGAGAGTTTGTTGTACGCCAGCGTCGCGTGCGGCAGGTAGTTGCCCAACTCGGCGCGATACGCAGCGCTGGCCGCGCGCTCGTTGGCCGCCGCCGCGCGATAGTCGGGGCCCTGCCGGGCGGCTTCCGTGATCGCGTCAGCGAGCGAGACCGGAAGCTCCGGAGCCGGTGCCGTATCGAGCGGCGCCGCGTCAACCGGTCCAGCCGCACCCACACGGCGACCGAGCTCGAGCCGCGCGATCCGCAACGCCGATTCCTGCTTGAGCTGCGCCACCTGCGCCCGCGTCATCTCGAGCCGCAGGTTCAACGAATCGGTGGAGACGGCGGCGCCCGACGACACGCGGGCGCGCGCCACGCCGAGTTGCTCTCGCGCACGGCGTAGCCGGTCGCGCGCGACGCGATCGAGCTCGGCGTTCTGGAGCACCGCGTAATAGTCCGACTCGGTCAGCAGCGCGGCCGCAAAGCGCTGGCGCAGCTCGTCGGCGTGCGCACCCTCCAGCGCGGCACCGGACCGGGCCAGCTCCGCGAACTTTTGGCCGCCGGTAAAGAGGTCGTACCGCACATTGAGCGTCGCCGACCACGTGGTCTTGAGCCGCAGGAGCGTATCCGTGAAAAAAAAGCTCGCCGGATCCGTCCTTTGCCGGTTCGCGCTCACCGTCGCCGACGGGAGCACGAATACCGCGAACGCATTGCGCCGCGCCCAAGCCGCGTTGTCGACCTGGCCGAGCGCCGAGACGTAGTTCGGGTCGAGCTGCACGGCCCGCTGCAACGCCTCCGTCAACGTAATTTGCGGCAGCGAGTCGGTCGGAGACACCAATCCCTGCAGGGCGAGCAGGAGTGCCAGCATCAGTCGCCCTCCGCCGTGAGTGGCTCGCGGCGACGGACGAGCCGATACAATCGCCGCGGCAGACTGCCGATCCAGTGGAACACCGCCGGCAGGACCAGGTACGCGACCGGCACGACGAACAGCGTGAGCGCGGTGGAGAAGAAGACGCCGCCGACGATCGCATAGCCCAGCGGCTTGCGCGACGCGGAGCCCGCGCCGACGCCCCAGGCGACCGGGACCGCACCCATGATGGTGGCCACCGACGTCATGAGAATCGGCCGCAACCGGATGCGGCCCGCCTCGAGGACCGCCGCGACGGTGTCGAGGCCTTTCTCTCGCAGCTGGTTTGTGTATTCGACGAGCAGAATCGAGTTCTTACTGACCAGTCCGATCAGCAGAATCATTCCGATCTGGCTGTACAGGTTCATCGTGGCACCCGACCGATGGATGATCGCCGCGAACTTCAGCGTCGCCAGCGCACCGGTCACGGCGAGCGGGACGGCCATGAGCACCGTCCAGGGATGCAGCAGCGATTCGAACTGTGAGGCGAGCACCATGAACACCACGATCAGCGCGATCACGAACGCAAAGTAGATGGCGCTCCCGCTCTCCTTGTACTCGCGCGATTCTCCGGCGAGCGCCGTCGTGGTCCCGGGCGGCAGGATTTGCCGCGCGACCGCATCAATCGAATCGAGCGCCTCGCCCTGCGCGAGCCCCGGCATCAGCGACGCCGACAAGGTGAATGAGGGGATCCGATTGAAGTGGTTGATCTGCCGCGCACCCACTCCTTCCTGGACGTTCGCCAGGGCGTCGAGCTGGACCAGCTGGCCGCCCTTGCCTCGCAGATAAATCCCGCGCATGTCGCTCGGCGTGGCGCGATCCTTGGGATCGAGCTGCACCATTACGTAGTAGAGTTTGTCGTTCCGCGTGAAGGTGCTGACGCGGCGGCCGCCAAGGAACGTCTGGAGGGCGCTCGCCACGTCGCGGACGGGCACCCCCAAATCCTCAGCCCGGTCCCGGTCGAACGTCACCCGCAGCTCGGGCTTGTTCACGAATAGGTCGGTCTGGACGTTCGCGAGGCCCTTGACTTGCGAGACGCGGCCGACGAACGGCCCCATGATGTCGGTGAGTTTCGCGAAATCGGGATTCTGGACGACGTACTGAATCGGCTGCGCGAAGCCGATCGCCCCGGGCGCGTACGGAAATGCCAGGACTCCCGGAATCCCCATGAGCTGGGGAAACAGCCCGCCGATCGTCTGCTTCACGCTCGGGCGCTTGCCCCAATCCTCCATGATGACGCCGATGAACGCGCTGTTCACGCCACCCGCGAATCCGCCGACGATTGTGAAGTACCCTCGCACGCCGGGCGTGTGACCAACGATCTGTTCCACCTGACGCACGTAGCTGTCGGTGTACGGCAGCGATGCGCCTTCCGGTCCACGCACGACGACCAGGAAGAAGCCGCGATCGTCGTCCGGGATCAGCTCGTTCTGGAGTCGCGTCGGCGGGTAAATCACAAACGCAACGACGGAGACCACGACAATCGCCAGCGTGCCGAGCAAGACGGCAACGCGGTGATCGACGGCGCG
>QHUE01000004.1 GCA_003221825.1 Gemmatimonadota bacterium | reverse complement strand
GGTCGTCGGCATCTCGAAGCTGGACGGCCGGGCGATCGGGACCGGCGTCTCCGGACCCGTCACCCGGGACCTGGCGACGCGGTTCCGTGCGTACGTCACGCGCGACGACTAAAAACCCCCTAACCTATTGACCGGGAAGCATCTAAGCCTCATATTGGGGGCCCTTTGCGCCCTTTCCGGCCTCGAGGTGAGCCATGTCATGGCGGGTGATTGCGCTCGGGGACCAGGTTTGGCATGTGGACGCGGTCGCGGAGCGTCGCGCGAATACGGCCGCTTGGCAGTTGGTCTTGTCGTTTCGCGCCGCCGCCCCCGCCCCCGCGTCTGAGCCGCTGCCGGGTCGGCGCCGGTCGTTCTGGACGCCGTATCCGTTGGAGGCCACCTCGAAGTCGTCATTGTTCATCCAGGCAGAGCGGATTCCCGACACGGCGCTCTCCCAGCTACTGGCGGAGCGTCTGGCGTGAGTACCGTGGACCTGCAGGATCTCCGGCGTGTCGTCGGAGCGGTGACGCGGCTCCGGGGTGAGACGGTCAAACAGGTTACGGTGCGCTCCGATGTGCGCCATGTGAAAGTGGAATTCGAGAGCGGATTGATTCTCCTCATCTCGGCGGAACGCGACGCGCAGGGGCGTCCCCGGCTCGAGGTCGATGTGGTGGAGGCAACACAGGATTTGGCCGTCAAGCAGCAGATCGAAGTGCGGTTCGACTGAGGGCGGCGCGTGCCCGAGGAGCGCCTGCGGTTTCAGGAGTTCGGGTTTCAGCGGTTGGCGAACGGCCGCTGCCGCGCCAAGGTCGTGTTGACGTGGTCTGATGGTCGGCGGTTCGAGGGCGCGTGCGACGGGGTCTCGTCACAAACCGGCGAGCTGCGCTGTTGCGCCGTGGCGGCCGTGAACGCGTTGGAGCAGGCGGTCAGCCCTCGACTCACGTTCGAATTGCTGGGCGTGAAAGCGGTGCGCGCGTTCGACGCGACGGTGGTGATCGTGTCGCTGTCGGCGCGCGCGGAAGAAGCGACGCGGCTCGTAGGATCGTGTTTGACGGAAGTCGATCCGCCCCGCGGCGCGGCGCTTGCAGTGTTGAATGCGACAAACCGTTTACTTGGGAACTATCTGGCGACACGATGAAACGACTGACGGCATACGGGTTCTCGATGATGGGCGCAGCGGTGCTTGCCGCCTGCGCTGGCGCACATATTCCGCCCGCTCCGGTCGCCCCGCCCGTGTCCGGCTTGACCACGCGCGACAGCTCTGCGGTGCAGCTCGGGACGGCGCTGGCAACCGTGGAGCAGGACTCCGCCGCCGATCAGTCGGCGCTGGACAGCCTGCACGAGCGGTCGCCCGATTCGCTCGCCGCGCCGCGCACCAATGTGGCGGTGCGGGGCGAGGACGTGCGCCAAGAGGCTCAGAGCCTGTTCGGTAACGACGCGACCGCCACCTTCGATATCGACGTCTCGAACTTTGCGGGCAACCGCCGGGTGCTCGAGTACCTCGAATTCTTCCAGCTCGATTCCCGCGACCGTTTCACGATCTGGCTGTCACGCCTGGGCCGTTATGAAGGCATGATCCGCGAGCGGCTGCGTGCCCGCGGCCTCCCGGAGGACCTGGTCTACCTCACCCTGATCGAAAGCGGGCTCTCCAATACGGCGGTGAGCCGTGCCCGCGCGGTCGGGATGTGGCAGTTCATGTCGTCCACGGGACGGGGCTACGGTCTGGTGATCGATCCCTGGGTGGACGAGCGGCGCGATCCGTTCAAGGCGACCGACGCCGCGGTCAACCATCTCCAGGACCTGGTGCAGCGGCTGGGAAGCGTCTATCTCGCGGCGGCAGCGTACAACGCCGGCGCCGGCCGCATCGAGCGCGAGATCCGGCGCCTGCCCGGCGAGCCCGACACCGTCGACGATCAGACCTTCTTTCAGATCGCCGACCGGCGGAACCTGCGCCGGGAAACGCGCGACTACGTGCCGAAGCTCATCGCCGCAGCGCTGATTGCCAAGCAGCCCGGCCGCTACGGCTTCACCGAGATCGAGCGCCTGCCGCCTCTCGTCTTCGATGAAGTGTCGGTCCCCGACGCGACGGGGCTCGACGTGCTGGCGCGGCTGGCGGACACGTCGGTTGCGGCAATGCTCGAGCTCAACCCGCAATTCGTGCGGGGCATCACGCCGCCGGGACGTGGCGTGGTGGTGCGGGTGCCGCGGGGCCGGGGGGCGCAAGTCGCGGAGCGGTACGCCGATCTCCCCGTCAACGAGCGCATCACGTTTGTGGACCACTACGTGACCTCCGGGCAGACGCTCTCAGGCATCGCGCAGCGCTACATGGTCACCGTCACGATGTTGCAGGCGGCGAACCCGCACCTGCGCTCCCATGCGCTGCGCGTCGGGCAGCGGATCATTGTGCCGATGAGCGGCCGCGTCGTGCCGCGCGGCGCCTGGAGCAACCCCCCGGAGCCACGCATGCGCCGCGTATCCACGCGCTACCGGACCGCCAGCGCCGATGGCACCCGCCATCGGGTCGCGCGGGGTGAGACGGCGAGCGCGATCGCCAAGCAGCACGGGATCGGGCTGATGGCGCTCCTGGAAGCGAATGACCTGACGATGCGGAGTGTGATCCGGCCCGGTGATGTCCTGCTGATTCCGAGCCGGTAGCCAAACCGGCACCCGTGGTTAGTGGTGCCGGAATCCCTTCATGACTTCCGCTTCATAGCCGTTCGCCGGATTGCGTCCGGCACCCAGCAACTGCTCGACTTTTGCCGGGCCGCGGTTGTACGCGAGTAGCGCCAACGACATGTTGGCGGGATAGCGGTCCAGCAGGTCCCGCAGGTAGCGGAACCCGATCCGCAGGTTCGTATCCCGGTCATACAGCTGCTGCGTCGTCAGCCCGGGCTCGTACAGCCGCGCCGTGCTGGGCAGCACCTGGGTGAGCCCGACCGCGCCGACGTGACTCGTGGCGCGGGGATTGAACCCGGACTCGACCTTCACCAGACGGAACGCCAGGCCGGGGTCGATCCCCTCGCTCAGCGCGACGTCGTAGACCGCGGTCGCCATATCGGCGGGCAGCCGGTAATGCGTCGAGTACTGCATAATGGCATCAACGCGGTCGAGCTGGAGCCGGGCGACTTCGAGCTCGCCCTGCTTCGCGTCGAGCTGCTGCCGCAGCGACCGCAGTTCACCGAGAAGCTCGGTGCCCGAAGCGGGCGCGCGCGCAGCATCAGTGGTCGTGCCGCCGGCCCATCCGCCCACGGTACTGACGAGCAGAGCGGCCAGCACGATGATTCCGCCGCGCAAGATCAAACGTTGAGTTTTCGTTTGCATACTCCTCCCATGTTCAGCGACTTCCTGCGAATCCAGCATGCCGCACCTGCGTCAAGCACCCGTCAATCGTCCCGCGGAGCCTTTTGCTTCTCCACGAGCCGGACATCCTCGATCACCATGCTGCGGTCGACGGCCTTGACCATGTCGTACACGGTCAGCAAAGCCACGGCGACCGCAGTCAGGGCTTCCATCTCTACGCCGGTCCGGCCTACCGTCCGTACCTTCGCCCGGACATTCACGCCCGGCAGCGACTCGACCAGACTGGCCTCTACCTCCACGAGGTCGAGACCGAGCGGATGGCATAGCGGGATCAGCTCCGCCGTCCGCTTGGCCGCCAGCGTTCCTGCTACCTCGCTGACCGCCAGTACATCACCCTTCGCGATGGCCTGCTCGGCCACCTGCCGGAACGCGTCCGGCGACATCCGAATCGCCCCGGTGGCGACCGCCGTGCGATCCATCAACGGCTTGTCGCCGACATCCACCATCCTGGCACGCCCGGCCTGGTCCAGGTGCGAGAGCTTCATGACGCCCGCGTCATTTGCAGATCCTCGGCCAATACGGCCGCGAGGAGCTGCGGGTTCACGTTGCCCTGCGCGAGATCGCGCGCATCCAGCACCAACGCGATCGCTTCGACCAGCTTCTCCGTATCGCCGCCACGCTGTGCCTCGCTGCGCAGTCTGCTGGCGAGCGAATCGAGCATGTCGGTGAAACCGCCGCGCGCCTGGAACGGCACTTGACCAAGCGCGAACAGCCACGGGGCATCGAGAAACCGTGCTGCCTGATCTCCACCTGGCTGTCCGGAACGGACCGGTGCTGTCGCAAAGAGCTTGCCAACGCACCCTTCCGCTGCTGTAACTCGTTGTGCCAGTTCAGCTTTATTCCCAATTCCGAGCGTTTGCTGCGCGAAAGCTGTCACGTCACTGTCGGCGATTCTTGCCACTCGAACGAGCACAATACGTGACAAAACTGTCGGAAGCAGCGCACTGGGGTCGGCGGCGGTCAAGATGATCACCGAGTCGGCCGGCGGCTCCTCGAGCGCCTTGAGGAGCGCGTTGGCCGCGACCTCCGTCCCCAACTGCGGAATCAGCCGTTCCGCATCGCCCACGATGAACACCTTGCGTGTGCCCATCGCCGGTGTCAGCGCGAGCCGTCGGAGCAGCAGCCGCACCGCCGCAACCGGATGACTGGCCAGCCCAGCCGGCGGGCCGTACAACGGCTGCTCTCGACGAGCGGTCATCTCCTCAGCCAGCGCATCGGCGGCAAGCTCGACCTGTTTATCCGCGTCCGCGCCGCCGCTGCCACCGCTTCCGCCTCGTTTGCTCAGCTCTATCGGTACGAACCAGTGCACGTCGGGATGTTGCAGCGACACCACAAGACGACAAGGGCGGCATTCACCGCACGGTTCCTGGGGATCGCCCTGTGGTGCTTCACAGTGAATCAGTTGGGCAAGCCACAGCGCGAGACGCTGCTTCCCGACGCCACGGGGGCCCGCAAGCAGGAGCGCTTGCGGCAGTTTGGCGGTAGCATGGGCGCCGGCTAGTCTGGACTTAACCCTTTCGTGCCCGACGAGGGGCGGTAAAGGCATGGGCGCAATCTAGCTAGGGCGTCAGTGCGCGGCGCCACGGACGAAGGTAAGACGTTGTAGGACACGCTAGTACAGTTGTGATCCCGGCCTTGCGCGTATCTAATAAGTTACTATGTAATGACTTACAATACTAAGTGAGCGCACACTCGCCGATTTGTATCGATATTATCGATTTTTTTCGGGTGTTATTCGGGGTCAGGAGACAGGTTTTCGAGTGCCCCCATTGAACTATTGTGGCGGGTGGTTGAGCAGGAGCCAGTACAGTCCGACGTCGGAGACGGCGCGGGCGAAGGCCTCGAAATCCACAGGTTTCACGATATAGCTGTTCGCGCCCAGCTCGTAGGCCCGCTCGATGTCCGGCTCCTCGCGCGAGGAGGTCAGCACGACGATGGGAATCGCTTTCGTCCGGGCGTCGCCTTTGAGGCGGCGCAGGACTTCGAGCCCGTCCACCTTCGGCAGCTTGAGATCGAGCAACACGACCTTCGGGACGGGACCGGCGCCGCCCGCAAAGAACTCCATCGCGGCCGCGCCGTCGCGACAGACATGCACCTGGTTGGCCAGATTGCGCTGCTTGAGCGCCCGGAGGGTGAGCTCCGCATCATTCGCGTTGTCTTCCACCAGCAGGATCTCGACCCCATTGGGCTGCATCAGTTCTCTCCGTCGGGCAGCGAGAAATAAAACGTGGCGCCTTCGTTGAGCTTCCCTTCCGCCCAGACTCGCCCGCCGTGCCGTTGCACGATGCGCTTCACGATCGCGAGCCCCACTCCCGTGCCGTCGAACTCCTCGGCGCTGTGCAGGCGCTGGAACACGCCGAACAGCTTGTCGACGTAGCGCGCGTCGAAGCCGGCACCGTTGTCTTTCACAAAATACACGGTCTCCTTCCCGTCCGGCCGCGATCCCACCTCGATCCGCGTGTCCGGCCGCCCGCGCGTGAATTTCAGGGCGTTCTGGAGGAGGTTGCTGAGGACCTGGCCGATCAGCTGCCCCATGCGTCGCGTGTTCTGGTCGATGACTCCCAGCAGGCGCTGGGCTTCGGGATCGAGCTTCGCGTTATGGTCCTCGAGCAGGATGCGGGCAAAGCCGTGAATCGCGCGGAGCGGCGCGCGCAAGTCATGCGAGACCGAGTAGGAGAAGGACTCCAGCTCGGCGTTCGTCCCCTCGAGCGCCTTGGTGCGTTGCGCGACCTGGGCCTCGAGGTGATGGTGCGAGCGGGAGACCTGCTCCGCCATCGTGTTGAACGACCGTGCCAGCCGGCCCAACTCATCGTCGCGCTGTACGTTGACCCGCTGCTCGAGGTCGCCGGTGGTAATCGCCTCGGCCGCCCGGGTGACCTGCACCAGGGGTTTCGTCAGGCGGCGGCTTCCCCACCACGCCACCAGCGCGCCCAGGATGACGATGAGGGCGGCGATGGGCGCCATGCTAACGAGATACGCGCGCGCCGGCGCCGTCACTGTTCGAGTGGGCAACTCTGCGACGACCATCCAGGGCGTCCCCGCCACCGGCGCGGCCGCCGCGCGCTTCGGCTCACCACGCTCGTAGCGGACCGGGACCGGACTCGTCAGGACGCCCTGCGGCGGCGCGGGGACGATCGTCGCAAAATCGGTCCAGGGGTCTCCCGACGCATTGCCCAGCAGCAGCGTGACCTCGCCGCCGGCCAGACCGGTCAACGTCTTGCGCGTACGCTCGTTGAGCGCGAGGCGCGCGACCTGCTGCACGATCCCACCGGTCCCCTCCTGACCGACGGCGGCGGCGATCGCGATGAACAGAGTGGTATCCTGCCGCATCAAGGGACCGTAGCGCGCGGAGTCCTTGCCGGGCGAGATGGGGACGCTATCGGCGCCGGCAAACTTGCCCGTGCGCAGCAGCAGGTGCCCCCCGAAGTCCCGCAGCTCGAGACCGGCATTGGTCGCGGTGTCGCTCGTCAGCCGGCGCATTGCGGCGAGTGCCGGTTCGCGTCCGCGCCGCCCGCCCGAACGCAGAAAGGCGACGATCGCGGAATCCTTCGCCAGCGCCGTGATGCGCGCACGGCCCTGCCCGGTTTGAAACAAGTCCGCCATCACGCGAGTCGCGAGCGGTAGGCGCTTATCGGCAAGGGCGCGGGACGCTTGCCGCACCTCCCCGTATCCAATCGTCAGCTGCACCACCGCAACCACGACCAGCAGGATCGTGACGAACAGCGGCAACTTGCGCTCGATGGACCAGTTCATCGCGCCTCCAAGACCTCACGGACCTTGCGGGTGATCGCTTCGGTGGTGAAGGGTTTGGCCAGATAGGCGACGCCCGGCTCCAGCATGCCGTGGCTGGCGATCGCGCCGTCGGGATAGCCCGACATGTAGAGCACGCGGAGGCCGGGACGCGCCGCCCGGATGGTCTCCGCAAGCTTCCGGCCATTCGTGTCGGGCATGATGACATCGGTCAACAACAGATCGATCTGACCCTTATGGCGCCGTGCGATGTCCAGGGCGGTACTGCCGCGGTCGGCCTCGAGCACCGTGTATCCCTGGCCCGCGAGCGCGCGATGCGTCAACCGGCGCAGTTGCTCGTCGTCCTCCACGACCAGCACCGTCCCACCACCGCGGCGTACGGCTTCCGCGGGCGCGACCTTGCCGATATCCTCGGGCCGCGATGCGACCGCCGGGAGGTAGATCTTGAACGTCGTGCCTTTCCCGGGCTCGCTGTAGACCCAGATGTTGCCGCCGCTCTGTTTCACGATCCCGTAGACGGTCGACAGGCCGAGGCCCGTGCCGTGCCCGACCGGCTTGGTGGTAAAGAAGGGCTCGAAGATCCGCGATTTCGTGGGCTCGTCCATCCCGCAGCCCGTGTCCGTGACGGCGAGCATGATGTAATCGCCGGGGATGACCGAGACGTGCTGCGCGGCGTACGCGTCATCGAGCGTCGCGTTTCTGGTCTCGATCGTCACGGTGCCGCCGTCCGGCATGGCATCGCGCGCGTTGATCGCGAGATTCATGACGACCTGCTCGATCTGATTCGGGTCGGCGCGCGCCGCCGCGAGGTCGGCCGCCAGGTCGGTCTTGAGCTCGATATTCTCAGAGATCAGCGACCGCAGCATCTTGTCGAGGTTCATCACGACGCCGTTCAGGTCGATGATCCGCGGCTCGAGCACCTGCTTGCGCGAGAAGGCGAGGAGCTGGCGGGTGAGCGCGGCGGCGCGCCGCGCCGCCTTGCGAATCTCCTCGAGATCCTCGAGCTGCCGCTCGTGGCCGTGCAGCTCGACCTTGATCGTTTGGAACCAGCGCGTCTCCCTGGTCACGGGGTTCGTCACGCGCTCCTCGCCGATGAACCTGGGGTGGCCTGACGACATCACGTCACGGTCGTAGTGCAAGAAATGCGCTACCTCATCCGCGTTGGGATTGAAGTCGGCATCGGTCTTCCCAATGAGGGACTCGACCGTGGTGCCGTAGATCTCCGCGGTGGCCTGATTGACCAGCACGAACCGACCATCCCAATCCTTGACGAAAATGAGGCTGGGGTTTGCGTCGATGATCTGCCGTAACAGCCGTTCGTGGCGACGCAACGTCTCCCGCTGGCGCGCGCGCTCGAGCGCTTCGAGGAGGGCGGGCCCGAGACGGACGAGACGGTCCTTCAGGATGTAATCGGAGGCGCCGCCTTTGAGATAGCGGACGGCGGTCTCTTCATCGAGCGACCCTGTGACGAGAATGAACGGCACGTCCGGCCGCGACCGCTGCGCGAGCTCGAGGGCTTCCCAGCCGCTGAACCCGGGAATGTTGTGGTCGCAGAGAATGACGTGCGGTGCAAACCCTTCCAACGCGGCGACGAAGGCGGGCTGCGTTCTCACGTGCTGGATGTCGGGCGGTGGCGTCAGGCGCGCGAGCTCACGGCAAATCAGGACGGCGTCGCTCTCCTCGTCCTCGATCATGAGCACGCGAACTTGTTCCATGCCAAAGTTTTGGTGATGCCGGAAACCGTGTCTGTCGGCGGTAGGGAAGTCGGCAAGTAGGGCTTTGCCTACAACGCGTCAAGTCGTCGCGCGCAGTGCCGCCGGACTGATGAGCCCGTGTTGCGTCGCATAAAACGTCAGCTCTGCGTTCGACCGCATCCGCAGTTTATGCAGCAGCCGCGCGCGATAGGTCGTTACGGTCTTCGGTGAGAGCCCGAGTTGGCGGCTGATCGTGGTGATCGGTCGACCGGCGGCGAGCAGTCGCAAAACCTCGAGCTCGCGGTCCGACAGCTGTTCATGCGGCGACGGGGGCGGCCCTCCGAGACCGTCGGCGACGGCCTGCGCCATCGCCGGGCTCAGGTATTTGTGCCCCGCCATGACGCGCTCCAACGCGCGGAGCAGCTCTTCAGGCGCCGACTCCTTGGTCAGGTACCCGGAGGCACCCATTTCGAGCATGCGCAGCGCGAGCTGGTCTTCGGGAAACATGGTCAGAATCAGGACGGGCAGCTGTGGCCGGGCCGTGTGCAACTCCCGGAGCACTTCCAACCCATGGCGATCGGGCAAACCCAGGTCGAGCAGCACCACGTCCCAGCGTTCTCCAAACGCCAAGGTCATGGCTTCCGCAGCAGTGCCGGCCTCTCCGAACTGCACGCCGTCGGGGAGTCCCTGCAGGATCTCGATCAATCCGCGGCGTACGAGGGCGTGGTCGTCGACAACGAGGATCCGAATCATCGGCCCCCTTGCCCTCCATTGCTGGCGGGGAGGGGAGGGAACCATGCGGTCACACGCGTGCCGCCGCCGGTGCGCGGCGCCACTTCGAGCACGCCGCCGAGCGCGGCAGCCCGTTCCCGCATGCCGAGAATGCCCAGGGACGCGGGACCGGTGGTGGCCGCCTCCGTGATTCCGTGGCCGTCATCGCTGATCTCCAGTGTGACGCATTGGCTCTCGACGCCCAGTCCGATCTGGACGTGTGAGGCGCCCGCGTGGCGCGAGATGTTCGTCAAGCCTTCCTGCACGATGCGAAACACCGCCGTTGCGAGCTCGGTGGAGATCGCATCGTTGGCCGGCACGATGGTCGGTTCGCAGCGAATCCCGGTACGGCGTGAGAAGTCATGGGCCAGCCATTCCAGCGCGGCCGGCAGGCCGAGTTGATCGAGAATCGGTGGGCGCAGCTCCGTGGCGATGCGCCGCACGCTCTTCACCAGGTCATCCACCATCACGGCGGTCTCATGGAGCCGGGTGCCGAGGGCTGGCGACTCCCTCGATGCGGCCTCTTGTGCTGCCGAGAGCTGCAGCTTCAGCGCGGTGAGCGCTTGCCCGAGGCTGTCATGAATCTCGCGCGCAATGCGCGTGCGCTCGTCTTCGCGAATGTCCTGCTGGCGAGTGGCGAGGCTGCGGAGCGCCGCTCGCGACGCCCGGAGCTGCTCTTCGGCTCGCCGGGCGTCGGTGATGTCGCGCGTGATGCCCAGCAGGGCCTGCACGTTCCCCGCCGCATCCCGGAATGGGACGGCCTGGGTGGCGAGCCACTTCCGGCGTCCCTTGAGGCCGACGATCTCGAACTCGAGCGTTCCCGATTCGCCGCGGAACACGCGGGTTTGTAGGTCGGTAAAGGCCGTGCGGTGCTCGGGCACAATGATGGAGATGATCGGTTGTCCCCGCACGTCGTCGAGGGAGGACGCTTCGATCATCGCAAGGCCGGCCGGATTCATCTCCAGCAGTCGGCCCGCGGCATCGAGGAGCTTCACGCAGTCCGGCTCGCTGTCGATGATCGCGCGCAGCCGTTCCTGGCTGTCGTGGCGTTCCGTGACGTCGAACGCGAAGCCGACGACGCCGACGATCCTGCCGTGAGGACCCACGACGGGCTCGACTCGGGCCGAGAACGCTCGGCCCTGGTACACCGTTTCATAGGCGGCCGATTCTCCGCGCAGCGCGGCACGATGCGCCGCCACGGCGGGAGCCGCCTGGGCCGGGTTCCCGAACGCTTCCTCTATAGTCTTGCCGTCCTCGCCGACCACGGAGCCGCCGCCGCGAATGGCGGTAATGCGGAGGTTGAGGTCAGTGGACCAGAGGGCGACTGGCAACTGGTCGACCAGCCGCGCGAACTGGCTCAGCCAGAGGTCGCCCGGCAGCCCGAGGGCTGCCAGTGGGCTCGCGCTCATGCCGCTACGGTAGCGCCTGGCGCATCAGGCGTCCAGCACATCACGCACCTTGCGGGCCAGCCTGTCGGGCGAGAACGGCTTCTGCAGGAACGCGCTCCCGGAGGGCAGGGTGCCATGCTGGACGACGGCATCCCCGGGGTATCCCGACATATACAGCACGCGAATCCCCGGGCGCTGCGCTCCCAACCGCTCCGCCAGCTCGCGGCCGGACAACCCCGGCATGACGACGTCGGTCAGGAGCAGGTGGATAGTCCCGCCATGACGCTCCACGACCCGCAGCGCGGCGGCGGCATCGGAGGCGGCCAGCACGACGTACCCCTGCGCTTCGAGTGCGCGTTGACTGAGGGTCAACACGGCGGGCTCGTCCTCGACGACGAGGACCGTCTCACTGCCGCGGGCCGGCCCGCCTTTCTGGGGCCCGGCCGGGACGTCGGCGGGCGTCGCGATCCGCGGCAGATAGATCTTGAAGCTCGAGCCGCGGCCCGGCTCCGAGTACACGGAGATGTAGCCGTCACTCTGCTTCACGATGCCGTACACCGTGGCGAGCCCGAGCCCCGTGCCCTTGCCGACCTCCTTGGTCGTGAAGAAGGGCTCGAAGAGATGGGCACGGACGGTGGCGTCCATGCCCACGCCGCTATCGGTCACGGCGAGCATGACATAGGGTCCGGCAACCGAGCCGAGGTGCGCCTGCGCGGAGGTCTCGTCCAGGTCCACGTTGGCGGTCTCAATGGTCAGTTTCCCACGCTCGGGCATCGCGTCGCGGGCATTCACCGCCAGGTTCACGATGACTTGCTCGATCTGATTCGGATCCGCGCGGACACGGCCCAGATCGGAGGCGAGGACGGCGACGAGCGCGATGTGCTCGCCGATGAGGCGCCGCAACATCTTGTCCATCTCCGCCACGACGACGTTGAGGTCGAGCACCTCAGGCTGCAGCATCTGGCGCCGGCTGTACGCGAGGAGCTGCCGGGTCAGCGAGGCGGCCCGCTCCGAGGCTTTGCGGATTTCCTCGACGTCGCCGCGTTTCGCGTCGCCGGGCGGCAAGTCGCGCAGCAGGAGCTGCGTGTTTCCGAGGATCGCCGTGAGCAGGTTGTTGAAGTCGTGCGCGATGCCTCCGGCCAGCTGGCCCACGGCCTCCATCTTTTGCGACTGGCGAAATTGCTCTTCGAGGTGCCGCTGATCGGTCACATCGCGCTGGGTGCCCCACACCCGCACCAGGTGCCCGTCCTCGAGGAAGCCGACGACGTTATTGAGGAAGACGCGGGACCGTCCCTCGCGGTCGTGCTCCCGGGTTTCGGAGTCTGCAATCCGATAGCCGGCCCGGATGAAGGCACGAATCTGTTCGCGGTTGGCGGGATCGGTGACGTTGTGCAAGTCCGCGAGCTGCGTGCCGATCAGCTCGCGAGCCTCGCTGAATCCGTACATGCGCGCCATGGCGTCATTGCATTCCGCGATACGCGCGCCCGCGTACAGCCGGTCGATCTGCTCTTCTTCGGGCAGACTGATCGGGACCGGTGGATCGATCTCGAGCCGCGACACGCCCTCGGAGCTCTGGGCGATGAACGAGCGGTAGCGCTCCTCCGCACGTTTGCGGTCGGACACGTCCATGCCGATCGCGAGCCATCCTCCGCCGGTCAGCGGCGCATTCGCCCACATCGTGTCTCGGATCGCGCCAGTCTTGGTGCGCGTGCGGAAATCCGTCCACTGACCGACGGGCGCCCCGATCGAGTCACGCAGGCGCTGCCGCTCGCCGGGATCCGGATAGAGCTCGGCAAAGATGTCGCGCTCGCGCGCCTCGCCGATGTCATAGCCCAGCGCGCGGCTCCACTCGCGGTTGCCCCATTGGATGCGGCCTTGTTCGTCCAGGAACACGAGCATTACAGGAATGTTGTCCACGATCCGCTGCAGCAGCTCGCTCTGCTCGCGCCAGGCGTCCTCGACGCGCTTCCGCTCGATTGCCATCGCCATCTGCGACGATACGAACGTCAGGATGTCGCGCTCGCTCTCGCCGTAGCGGACACCCTGGGAATAGGTCTGGGTCACGACGACGCCGATGGTGCGATCCTTGACCTTGAGCGGCACGCCCAGCCAGTCGATCGACGGCGCGCCGATCAACTCGGCTTCGCCGGCCGCGACCAGCCGTTCGTACACCTCGGGCGTCGCGAGCAGGGGCTGCCCCGTGCGCAGGACGTACTCCGTGAGTCCCTTGCGTAGCTTGCGCGGCGGGATGTCGCGGGCGGTGTCGTACTCATCCACGAAATACGGGAACTCGAGCCGGTCCTTTTCCGCATCGTACAGCGACACGTAGAAGTTTTGCGCCGGCATCAACTCGCCGACGATCTCGTGAATCGCGCGCAGCAGCTCCTGCAGGTTCTCGGCCGTGTGCGCCGTATGGGAAATGCGGTACACCGCTTCCTGAACGCATTCGGCCCGGCGCCGCGCCGTGACATCGCGAAAGCTCCATACGCGGCCCACCGAACGGCCGTCGAGACGGAGCGGAATCGAGTAGCGCTCCAGGACGCGACCATCCTTGAACGTGAGGACGTCGAAGCTGTCGGATTCGGGCTCATCATAGCGGTCCTGAATGCCGTCGACGAACAGCTGCGGATTGGTGAGCTGGTCGCGCACGTGCGCGATCAGGCGCCGGCGGCCGGCGGCGTCGTCATTTGCCGCGATCAGGGCCGGCGGCAAATGCCACATTTCCTCGAAGTGGCGATTGTGAGACACGATCTGCCCCTTGAGGTCGACCACGAGGATCCCGTCCGCAGTGGACTCCAGAGTCGCCTGCAGCACAGACACCGTCAGGGAATCGGCGACCCTACGGGGTTTCTTCGCCCTTGGCTTGGTCTTGGCCTTCTTGGGAGGGGTCGGGCGGCGTCGTGCCATAGCCCGAATCTACGGGTGGCGGGGCCGGTGACCAGCCTCACGGGCCTTACCGCGTATCGCATCTAGCTTTCGATCCCTTTCCACGGCACGGAGCCGGGGTGCAACCGAAGCGGTTTCGCTGGCTGGGCGTCGAGGAGTCGAATCGCGCCGAGCAGCAGCTGCGCGCCGCGGCGCGCCAGCAGGAAGCGGTCGCGCACCTCGGCCAGCAGGCGCTGGCTGGCGTGGCGCGGGCCGACCTGTTCGGTACCGCCGCCAAGCTCGTCGCCCGCGGTCTGGATGTCGCGTTCAGTGAAATCCTCGAGCTGAAGCCCGAGCACCGCAGCCTGGTGCTCCGCGCCGGCGAGGGGTGGCAGGACGGCTGCGTCGGGAAGACGTTGGTGTCGGCCGATGCGGCGGTGCTGGCGGGGTACGCGCTCAACGCCGCGGGCCCCGTCGTCGTCGAAGAACTCGCCACCGAAATCCGCTTCAGCGCCCCGCCGCATCTCGACGCGCACGACATCGTCAGCGGCGTCTGCGTGGTGGTGCAGGGTCGCGAGCGTCCCTGGGGCGTCCTCGGCGCCTACAGCGCGCAGCCACGCGCGTTCAGTGGCCCCGACGTGCTGTTTGTCCAGGCCCTCGCCCACGTGCTCGCGACGGCGCTGGAGCGCGCGCGTGTCGAAGAGGCGTTGCGCAAGAGCGAAGAGCACTTCCGCTCCCTGACGGAAAACGCCTCCGACATCGTCACGATTCTCGGTGATGACGGCATCCTGCGGTACGTCTCGCCGTCGGTGCAGCGGCTGCTCGGCTACGGTGCGAACGACTTGCTGGGACGCAACGCGTTCGAGTTCATGCACCCCGACGATCTGGCACCGGTCATGGAAGCGCTGGCGGACGCGATTCAGCGGCCCGGTTCGCCGCAGACGGCGACATTCCGATTCAGGCACGCCGACGGCGCCTGGCGGGTGCTGGAGTCGATCGGTCAAGCGCGGCTGGATCAGCCGAACGCGTACAGCGTGATCGTCAACTCCCGTGACGTCACCGAGCGCGTCCGGCAGGAAGAGGTCCTCCACACCAGCAAGCAGCGTCTCCGCACCGTCGTGGCCGGCTCACCCGTCATTCTGTTCTCGCTCGATCCGAAGGGCGTTTTCACGCTCGCCGAGGGAAAGGGACTGCACTCGCTCGGCGTGCGGCCGGGGATGTTGCTGGGCAAATCGTTCTTCGAACTCCTCGGCGACGTGCCGCAGGCGGTCGCCGATGTGCGCCGAGCGCTGGCGGGGGAGTCGGTGACGGCGCGCGTCGAGCTGTTCGGGTTCGAGTTCGAGGCGCAGTACTCACCGGTGCGCGAGCGGGACGGCTCCATCTCCGGGGTGGTCGGTGTCGCCACGGACATCACCGAACGGCGGCGCGCGGAAGAAGCATTGCGGCGCGCCGACGCCGCCAGCCGCATGCTGGTGCAGCAGGCCCCGTTCGGCATTTTCCGGGCCACGCCTGACGGCAGCCTCCTATCCGTCAACCCGGCGCTGGTGGAGATGCTAGGTTACGAGTCGGAGGCCGAGCTGCTGGGCCAGAATCTCGACCGGGACGTGTTCAAGGAGCCGGCGGCGCGCGCCCGCTATCTCATGCAGATGAACGCCGCGGCGGGCGCCGTCGAGACGCAGGCCGTATGGCGCCGCAAGGATGGCGAGGCGATCACGGTGCGGTTGTACGGCCGCTCCGTGCGCTACGAGGACGGCCGCGTCGAGTGCCACGAAGTGTTCGCCGAGGACGTCAGCGAGCGACGCGGCCTGGAGGAACAACTCCGTCAGGCCCAGAAGATGGAAGCGATCGGTCAGCTCACCGGTGGAATCGCGCACGATTTCAACAACCTGCTGACGATCATCCTCGCCAACGCCGAGCTCCTGTCCCGCGGTCCCGACGAAGCGAGCCTGCGCGACATCATCTCGGCGGCGGTCAGCGGCCGCCTCATGGTGAACCAGCTGCTCGGATTTGCCCGCCGCTCGACCCTGACCCTCGAGCCGGTGCATCTCGGCCATCTCCTGAACGATCTGGCCGCCGTGCTGCGGCGAGTGCTGCCCGCGGATATCGAGCTGCTCGTCTTTGCCGACGAAGATCTCCCGGAGGTCGGGGCCGACGGCCACGCCGTCGAGCAGATCCTGCTGAATCTCGTGAACAACGCGCGGGACGCGATGCCGGATGGCGGCGTGCTGCGGCTCGAAACGAGCTGTACCTGGATCAGCGACGCGCAGCGCGACGTGCTCGGCCCGGGAGCGGCGTCGGAATACGTATGCCTCGCGGTCGACGACACGGGCGCGGGAATGGACGAGGCCACACGGCAACGCGCTTTCGAGCCGTTCTTCACGACGAAGCCGGTCGGCAAAGGCACCGGCCTGGGGTTGGCGACCGTCTATGGGCTGGTGAAGCAGCACGGCGGCTTCGTCCAGATGGACAGCGCGCCGGGCGCGGGCACGCGGTTGCGGATCTACTTCCCCGTGGCCGAAGAAGCGACGCGGCGCCGCGCCTCGGGAGCGCACGAACAGCTGGCCGCAGCGATGGAAGCCGTCCACGAGACGGTGCTCGTGGTGGAGGATCAGGCTCAGCTGCGGCGCGCGACGGTGTACACCCTGGAACACGCCGGGTACACCGTGCTGGCGGCGGGTGACGGCATCGAGGCGCTGCACCTGTTGCGGCACCACCCCGCGCCGATTCATCTGGTTTTCACCGATGTCGTGATGAGCCGATTGGGTGGCCGCGGACTCTATCAGATCGCCCGACGGGAAGGGCGGCAAACGCCCTTCCTCTTTACGAGCGGCTACGTCGCCCAGGAGCGGGGCGAAGAACCGCTTGATCCGTCGCTGCCGTTCCTGCCGAAGCCGTGGACGAGCGCCGATCTGTTGGCGCGCGTGCGGCAAGTGCTCGACGCGGCGACGCGCTCGAGCTAGTCCTCCGGAAGACGCAACCCGGAGTCGCGAGCAGCTTGTACGAGCTGGCCCGTCTGCAGGGACGTGGGTGGAAGCCAGACGAGGGCCAGCCAGCAGGGAATCGGCGGCTCGGCGAAGGGACGATACACAATGCCGTTCGATTCCTTGCGATATGGGGCCGCAACGGCCTCGGTCATCAGGGTCCACGTATCGCCGGCGGCGATCTGGAGGTTCATCGCCGGCGCTTCTTTCGGCCGCTCGAGCCGCCGCTCGGGAACGAGTCCGCGTGCGCGCAGCGCCGTCTCGAGTATCGGCAAAAACCCCGGCCACCGGCGGGGTGCCGAGTTGAGCCAGGTGAGCGTCCGGAGCTGCGCCAGACGAATGCAGGGCTGCGCCGCCAGGGGATGGCTACCCGGGAGCAGGACGCCGGTTATTGTGGCGTCGATGAGACGATGGGCGGCGAATCCGGGGACCGGCCACTCGACGACAAAGACGGATCCGACGTCCACGCGGCGTTCGCGCAGCGCGTGGAAGATGTCGCCGTCGTGCTGGCTCGAGATCTCGATCTGCGCGTCCGGGTTGGCGTCGCGAAACGATGTCAGGAGGTTTTCGATCGCGGTTCCGTGTGCGGCGAGTTCGCCATGGGCGAAGCGCAGAGGGGAATCCCGCCCCACGGCGGCGCCGCGAGCCGACGACGCGGCGCGGGACGCGACGTCGAGCGTGTGCCGCGCCTCCACAAGAAACGCGCGACCGGCCGGGGTCAGGCGCACGCCACGCGGCCCCCGCTCGAGGAGCTCGATGCCGAGCTCGACCTCGAGATCGCGAATCTGTTTTGAGAGCGCCGGCTGGGCGACATGCAGCCGGGTGGCTGCTCCGCTAAAGCTGCGCTCCTCAGCGACAGCGACGAAATACCGCAGGTG
Source organism: Gemmatimonadota bacterium (assembly GCA_003221825.1). Lineage (GTDB taxonomy): Bacteria > Gemmatimonadota > Gemmatimonadetes > Gemmatimonadales > GWC2-71-9 > 20CM-2-65-7. The sequence goes on along the minus strand of QHUE01000004.1, from coordinate 3,766 downwards.
GCGTAATTCCATATTCTTTGCTAGTCTTTGATATACACTGATAGGCAGGCCAATGCAAGACGGGGCGGCGGAACTGCTCGACATCCGCGAGGCGGCCGAGTTTCTGCGGGTGAGCGAAACGTCATTGCGGCGCTGGACCAACGCGGGACGGTTGCCGTGTCTCCGCATCGGTGGGCGGCACGAGCGGCGCTTCCGACGCGACGACTTGTTGGCGTTCATCGGCGTGGCGGACCGTGCGGCTCCGTCTCGGGCGCACAATCACTTCTGCGCGCTGTATACCAGCGATCTCGAACGAGTCCGTGGGGCGTCGGGATTCCTGACTCAAGGCCTGCAGGCAGATGCGCTCTGTCTGTTCGCGGCTACACGGGATGTGCAGGCCGCGGTCATCGCGCAACTGGAGTACGATCGTCCCGCCATCCGGACTGACGTCACGACGGGGCGGTTGCTCGTGGGGGAGTATCACGCGTCGGCGGCGGCACAGCTCGAGTATTGGCGCGTACGGATTCGCGCCGCCCTCAAAGCCGGCGTCGCGCGCGCGTACGTCGTGGGGGACATATCCGCCGGTGCGCTCGGCCGGCTGCCGTTTGGCGAGACCCTGGAGTACGAGGCCGAGTATGGCCGATCCATTGCCCAGGCGTTTCCGGTGATCACGCTGTGCCAGTACGACGCGCGGAAGATTTCGGGACTCGACGCTGCGGGTGTCCTCCAATGCCACGACGCTCCGCTCCATTGACGTCCTATCGCTCGCAGCGCTAGCTCCACTAACAAAGAAGTATTTGACGCTACCCTCACCGACTCCGTGCGTATGGCGTATGCCGCCAGACGCGCTTCGCGTGCTGATCGTCGAGGACAATGAGGCTGACTACGAGCTGATGTTGCACGCCCTGCGGCGCAGCGGATTCGTCGTCACCGCGGCACGCGTCGATCGTGAACCGGCCTTGACCGAGGCGCTGCGCTCCTTTTCCCCGGACATCGTGCTGTCAGACCATGCGCTGCCGCAGACCAGTGGGCTCGACGTGATAGACACCATTCAGCGCGAGCGGCCGATGCTCCCCGTGCTGATCGTGACGGGCTCGATCGATGAAGAGACCGCCGCTGATTACATCAGAGTCGGCGCCGCGGACTACGTCGTGAAGCAACGCCTCCACCGGTTAGGCCCCGCGGTCCGGCGTGCCCTGGCGCTGAACGCCGCGCTGCGCGAGGCGATGGACGCCGAGGCCGCTCGCGAGGCGAGCGAACAGCGCTTCCGCAGTCTCATCGAACATTCAAGTGATGTCATCACGCTGCTCGATGGGGCCGGCACGATCATCTACAGCACCCAATCGCTCAAGCCGACCCTGGGCTACGCGGCTGGCGAGATGACAGGGCACAGCGTTCTCGAGCTGGTGCATCCGGATCAGCAATCGGCAGCGACCGCGTTGCTAGGCCGGTTGTTCGGTGATCCGGAGGAAATCGTGCACACGGATCTGCGGGTGCGGCACAAGGACGGATCGTGGCGCGACCTCGAGGCCGTCATCGCCAATCGACTGGCGGATCCGGCGGTACGCGCCCTCGTCGTGAATTATCGCGACGTGACCGACCGCAAGCAGGCCGAAGAGAGCTTGCGGGTCGCGGACGAGCGGCTTCGGGCCGTGCAACGGATGGAGGCGGTCGGTCGACTGGCGGCCGGCATCGCCCATGACTTCAATAATCTTCTCACTGCGATTCTCGGTTCGACCGACTTGCTACTGGAAGCGCTGTCCCCTGACCATCCCGCGCGCGAGCACGCGCTCGAGAGCCGCCAGGCGGCGGTGCGGGCCGCCGATCTGACGCGCCAACTGCTCGCGTTCAGCAGACAGCAGGTGCTCGCGCCGCGCGTGCTCGACCTGAATGACGTCGTGGGCGAGGTCGAACGGCTGCTGCGGAGGCTCATCGGCGAGGACGTGACACTGCGCACGGTGCTGGCGCCCGATTTGGCGGCCGTGCGCGCTGATGCGACCCAGGTCGAACAGGTCCTCGTCAATCTCGCCGTGAATGCCCGCGATGCGATGCCGCGCGGCGGTACGGTGACGATTGAAACCGCCAATGTGTCATTGGACGGTGCCTACGTCGCCAATCAACCGCTCGTGGCTGCTGGCGATTACGTGATGATCGCGATGAGCGACACCGGCACCGGCATGGACGCCGAAACCCAGGCGCGCGTGTTCGAACCGTTCTTCACCACCAAGGCGCGAGGAAAAGGTACTGGCTTGGGTTTGGCGACCGTATACGGAATCGTGAAGCAGTCCGGCGGTTACATCTGGGTCTACAGCGAGCTCGGCATCGGGACAACGTTCAAGATCTATCTCCCTCGGGTTGCCGGGGGGGAGGTCGCCGAGCCACCCATCGTCGTTCCCGTTCCCACGGCGACACTGCACGGGTCCGAGACCATTCTCGTCGTGGAGGACCAGGAGGAAGTTCGTACGCTGATCCGTAAGACTCTCGAGGCGCGCGGTTATCACGTGCTGACGGCCGCAAACGGCGCGGCGGCGCTCACAACGGCGGCGGCGCATCCCGGGCCGATACATCTGTTGCTGAGCGACGTCGTCATGCCCGGGATGAGCGGTCGTGAAGTCTCACGATTGCTGAGCCCGACCCGACTGTCCATGCGCACGCTGTACGTTTCCGGATACACGGATGAGTCGATCGTGCAGCACGGCGTGCTCGAGGGGGGAGTCGAGTTCCTGCAGAAGCCGTTCACGGCGGAGGGTCTGTTGCGGAGGATACGCGAGGTCCTGGATGCCTCGCTGTAGGGAGTCACCGACTATCTGGAACACCCGACGGGGAGGAAGTTGAGTCATGGCCCGCGTCATCGTGATTGACGATCAGGAACCGATCCGTCGCATCGTGCGGCGCGCGCTGGAGAATGACGGGCATGAGGTCTTCGAGGCCAGCGATGGGGAGGTCGGGATGGAGCTCCTCGAACGGGCGCCCGCGGACGTCGTCATCACGGACATCTTCATGCCCGGCATGGACGGCATTCAGACGCTGCGCGAGATCCGGAAGCGCTTTCCGGCGATCAAAGTGATCGCGATGTCGGGAGGGGACTCGACCGGCCTACTCGATCTGCGGCAGGACGCGGAGCTGCTCGGCGCGCTGAAGAGCATCCAGAAGCCCTTTAACGCACGCGAGATTGTTGAGCTGGTTCGCGGCGTCCTGGGCGGTGAAGGGAGTTAACGCGTAGCGGCGGAAGCTCCCGAGGCAGGACTCGAACCTGCGACCCGTAGCCTGAGCGAGCCGGGCGCGCCTACCTCAGACAGTGCAACTGAGGCTAAAACAGGAGCGGAGTCTCCGCCAGTGGAGCGGCCGAGAGGCGAAAAGTCGGTCCCGAAACCGTCACCGCGCAAGCAGCGCTCGTGAGCTGTGGCGTCGGCGATCGGTCCGCGCCGCGGAGTGTAGACCAGCGGTGTCCAAAGACGGCGGGTCCATGCGGGCCCGCTGTTTTTGTGCTCAGGCCGCGCCCTCCAGGACCCCCAAATCCCCCCACGCTGTGGGGTTTCGGAAAAGACGGCGACCCCCTGAACTCTGCTCAGGGGGTCGCGCGTTGTGAGTCTTGTTGTGATTCTGCTACGATTCTCGGTCGGTCCTCAGGGCGATTCATGTTCGCTAGGGTCGTCCCTGACGTTGCCGCTCGCGTTGCTCGTCCCCGTGCTGCCGTGGCGTGGCCGTGCGCCCTTCACCTGGTAGTGCCACCACGCTGTGACGATCCCGCAATCCAGCGCCGGACGATCCCGCAATCCAGCGCCGG
>QHUE01000192.1 GCA_003221825.1 Gemmatimonadota bacterium | reverse complement strand
AAACAGGAACGCCTCGGGGATCAACGCATCTGAGGGGTTGCAATATGCACCAGGGGCGGACGACTGCAAGATCGCCGCCGCCGGCGTCAGGTGTTCGCGCGCGCCCGCCGCCGCGTGAGGACAAGTCGTACGATGAGCACGCCGATCGCAATGCCGACGACCCATCCGACGATGGTGCCCAGCCGGCCGGCGCGTTCGCTCGAGGAGAACCAGTTCGTCTGTCCTTCAAGCCCGGCCAGTGCCGTCGCGAGGAGCGCTTCTCCGCCGCTCGCCTGCGCACTCGGTCCCGCGAGCACCAGCTGGATCGCCTCGGGACGGAGGGGCACCTGCGCCGCGTAGACGACAATCGCCGAGCCCGACTCGACTGTGTCAGTGCGGATGACGTCCACGTCGAAGCCCTTCCACTTCAGCGTGGAGAGCCGGGTGCCGTGGGGGAGATCCGCGGCTCTGAGATGCTGCTGGCCAAGCACGCCGTGCATGCGCTGCACACACAGCACCAGCCCAACGTTATCGGTCCAGCAATCGACTACGTCGGGCTGGCTCCGCCCGGCGGCGAATACCTCGAACCCCTGGGGCAACGGAAACCGGTAGCCAAGCTCCGCGTTGCTGGCGACCTGCAGGAGGAGCGCGACGACAGGGAGAATGCCGGTCACACGAGCGACTGGGGATCGGCGAGCTGCAACCCGAACGCCTCGGCGACGCCGGGGTACACGACCTTGCCCTCGACCACATTCAGCCCGAGAAACAGGCTCGCATCCTGCTTACAGGCCGCCTTCCACCCGAGGCGCGCGAGCTTCTTGGCGTAGGGGAACGTCGCGTTGGTGAGCGCCAGCGTGGAGGTGCGCGGCACGCCGCCCGGCATGTTGGCGACGGCGTAATGGATGATCCCGTCGACGACGTAGGTGGGCTGGTCATGCGTTGTCGGCTTCGTGGTCTCGATGCAGCCCCCCTGATCGACCGCGACATCCACGATCACCGACCCCTGCTTCATCAACTTCAGATCGGCGCGCTTGACGAGGCGGGGTGCCTTCGCGCCCGTCAGCAGCACGGCGCCGATCACGACGTCGGCCTTCGCGAGCTGCTCGAGCATGTTGTGGCGATTGGAATAGAGCACATCGACGTTCGCGGGAAGGACATCGGAGAGGTAGCGCAGGCGGTCCAGGGAGATATCGAGCAAGGTCACGTGGGCGCCCAGCCCCGCAGCCATTTTCGCGGCGTTCGTTCCGACCACGCCGCCGCCGAGAATCAGCACCTCAGCCGGCAGCACTCCGGGCACACCGCCGAGGAGAATGCCATAGCCCCCAAATACCTTCTCGAGGTACTTAGCGCCTTCCTGGACCGCCATCCGGCCCGCGACTTCACTCATCGGCGTGAGCAGCGGCAGCTCTTTGCTCGGCAGCTCAACCGTCTCGTAGGCGATCGCGACGCAGCCGGATTTGATCACCGCCTTGGTCAGCGGTTCGGATGCCGCGAAGTGAAAATAGGTGAAGACGACCTGGCCCTTGCGCAGGCACGCCCACTCGGGCTCGATTGGCTCCTTCACCTTCATGATCATCTCGGCTTTCGACCACACCGTATCAGCGGCGGGCGCGATCTCCGCGCCCGCCGCCCGATAGGCGTCGTCGCTGAAGCCCGAACCGAGGCCGGCGCCCTGCTCCACCAAAACGGTGTGGCCATCGCCGGCGAGAGATTCCGCTCCTGCCGGCACGAGGGCGACGCGGTGCTCGGCGGTCTTGATCTCTTTCGGTACGCCGACGATCACGCTTTGCCTCCGTTAGGCCCCAAAGAGACCACCGTCTGCCGCTCCGGGGCAAAGAACTCCGCGGCCACCGCCGACACGTCGTCCGCCGTGAGCGCCTCGACGGTGCGCAGCACGTCGTCCAGGCTGCGGTAGGGCTCGCTGTACACGGCCGTACTCGCCAAACGATACATCCGCGCCGTGGGGCTCTCCAGCGACAGCATCAGCTGTCCGAGCGTCTGCTGTTTGGCGTCCTCCAACGCCTCACCTCGCAGGCCGTCTTGCGCCATCTTCGCAAACTCGCCCCGGATCGCCTCGACGGCCTTCTCGGCGCGCGCCGGCTGCGTACCGACGTACACACCCGCCATGCCGACGGCACGGTAGAACGAGGTAAAGCTGTAGATCGCGTAGGCGAGCCCCAGCTCCTCGCGGATGCGCTGAAACAGGCGGCTGGACATCCCGCCCCCGAAGATGTTCGACAACACGAGCAACGCGTACTTGCGGCGGTCGGCGTAGGGCACCGTGTCGGTCGCGAACACGACATGGGTCTGGGCCGTGTCCTTGTCGAAGGCGCGCGTCGCCCCGCGCACGGCGGCGGGCACGGCGGGCACGGGAGGCGGCGCGTGACCCGACCCAACCCCGTCGAACCACCCCTGTGCTTCCACTTCCTTCAGCAGCGCATCGTGCATCAGGTTACCCGCAGCGGCGATGACGCAGTTACCCGGGAAATAGGCGCTTGAATGCAGATGCTTCAGGTCGTCCGTCGAGAGCCCGCCGACCGTCTCTTTGGTCCCCAGAATCTGAAAGCCGTAGGGATGGGTTGGCCACATCGCTTCGTAGGTAAGATCGAAGACCTCGTCGTCGGGAGTGTCCTCCACCGTGCTGATTTCCTCGAGCACCACCTGGCGCTCGAGCGAGAGATCGCTGTCGCGCAGGGCCGGCCGGCGCACGATGTCGGTGATCACGTCGAGCGCCCGCGGGAGATCGGCATCGAGCACGCGGGCGTGGTACGCGGTGGAATCACGAGAGGTGTAGGCGTCCAGCGAGCCGCCGCGCGCTTCCAGCGCCAGCGCGATCTCCTGCGCGGTCCGGCGTTCGGTGCCCTTGAACACCATGTGCTCGAGCAGGTGCGACACGCCCATTTTGGGGCGCAACTCGTTCGCGCTCGCCGTGCGGACCCAGACGCCGAGCGCAACCGAGCGGACGCTCGGCTCACGCTCGCTCAGCACGGTCACCCCGTTCGGAGCGGCCGTCCGGTGGATCTCTCGGTCCAGCCGGACTGTGTCTAGCGTTCTAACAGAGCCTTCCGGGACAGGCGCATCCGGCCCCGTTCGTCCACCTCGAGCAGCTTCACCTTGAGATGATCGCCCTTCTTGACGACGTCCTCTGTCTTTTCGGTGCGACCATGCTGCAGCTCGGAGATGTGGAGCAGGCCTTCGACCCCCGGGATGATCTCGACGAACGCGCCGAACGCCGTGGTGCTCTTCACGACGCCCTCGTACACCTTGCCGACTTCTGGCTCCTGCATGAGACCGGCGACGATGTCGCGGGCACGCTCTGCCGCTTCACCTACACCCGAAATCGTGACCACACCCGTGTCCTCGACGTTGATCTGGGCGCCGGTCTGCTCCTGGATGCCGCGAATCGTCTTGCCCTTGGGACCGATCAAGTCGCCGATCTTGTCGGGACGGATCTGAATGGTGATGATGCGGGGAGCGTACTTGGAGAGCTGCGAGCGCGGCTCGGGCATCGCCTGCTGCATGATGTCGAGAATGTGCACGCGGGCCTTGCGCGCCTTGTCCAATGCCTCGCTGATGACTTTCCAGTCCAGCCGCTCGACCTTGATGTCCATCTGAAT
>QHUE01000191.1 GCA_003221825.1 Gemmatimonadota bacterium | reverse complement strand
ATTTACGGCGAGAATCCGCGGCTGCTCGACGACGCCAAACAGGCCGAGGTCACGGTCCACCCGGTCGCGCAGAAGTATCCGCGGACGGAGGGGGTCTACGCCGAGTGGATCGCGGCGTGCAAGGGCGGCGCGCCGGCGGGCTCCAACATCCCGGACCACTCGGGGCCGCTCACGGAGATGGTGCTGCTCGGCAACCTGGCGGTGCGGACGGCGCAGCCGGTCGACGTGAATCCGGCGACCGGCGCGGTGCTGACCAGCGTCCCGCCTGAGCTGATCAAGCCGCAGTACCGGCAGGGGTGGGGGTGGTGATGCGGCGTAGGGGCGCAGCATGCTGCGCCCCCTACCATCCCTTGCGGTGCCCCACCTGGCTGGTGTATTTTTATGCACCCATATGCATAAACAACACAACGGCCACACCGGCCCCCTCGTGGTGCTCGCCTATTCCGGCGGGCTCGATACGTCCGCCATCGTCCCGTGGCTGCGCGAGCAGTACGGCGCACGCGTCGTCTGCTACGCGGCGGATGTGGGGCAGGGACTCGGCGAGCTCGACGGCCTGATCGCCAAGGCGAAACGCTCCGGCGCCGAAGACTGCATCATCGAAGACCTGCGCGAGGAGTTCGTGCGCGACTTTGTCTTCCCGACACTGCGCGCCGGCGCCGTCTACGCCCGCACCTATCTGCTCGGTACCTCGATGGCGCGGCCGATCACGGCGGCGCACCAGGTCGCGGTGGCGCGAGCGTTGGGCGCCGACGCCCTGGCGCACGGCTGTACCGGCAAGGGCAACGATCAGGTCCGCTTCGAGCTGACGTATGCGGCGCTGGCCCCCGAGCTGCAGATCATCGCTCCGTGGCGCGAATGGAAATTCCAGGGCCGCGAAGATCTCATCGCCTACGTCCACGCGAAGGGCGTGCCGGTACAGGCGACGGCCGAGAAGCCGTATTCCACCGACCGCAACCTGTGGCACTGCTCGCACGAGGGCGGCATCCTCGAGGATCCGTCGCAGGAAGCGCCCGAGCACATCTTCGTGATGACGAAGAATCCGCTCACGGCGCCGGACGAGCCGGTCATCGTCACGATCGGATTCGAGGAAGGCAATCCCGTCAGCGTCGACGCCGTTCCGCTGGGCCCCGTCGACCTGCTCGAGCAGCTGAACGACGTCGCGGGCGAGCACGGTATTGGCCGCGCCGACGTCGTCGAAGACCGCCTGGTCGGCATGAAGTCGCGCGGCGTGTACGAGACGCCGGGCGGCACGCTGCTCTACGCCGCGCATCGCGAGCTGGAGCAGATGGTGCTGGATCGCCGCACGTTGCGTCTGAAGGACGAGCTGGCGCTGCGCTACGCGGACCTGGTGTACGACGGCCGCTGGTGGACGCCGGAACGCGAGGCGCTCGACGCGCTCGTCACCGCCACGCAGAACCACGTGACGGGCACCGTCAAGCTGAAGCTGTTCAAGGGGAACGTGATCGTCGCCGGCCGCGAGAGCCCGTACGCGCTCTACCAGCCTTCGTATGCGACGTTCGGCAAGGACAACGTCTACAACCAGAAGGACGCCGAGGGATTCATCCGGCTGTACGGACTCGCCAGCAGAATCGCCGCGGGTCTCCAGGCGGAACGGACGGATGTCCCAGCAAGCTGATATCCATCAGATGTGGGGTGGGCGCTTCGCGCTCGGACCGAGCGAGGCACTCGACGCGCTCAACCGCAGCCTCCCCGTCGACCATCGCCTCTGGCCGCAGGACGTATTCGCGAGCAAAGCGTGGGTGCACGCGCTCTGTCACGCGCGCGTGGTCTCACCCGCCGAGGAAGCGCAGCTGCTCGACGGCCTCGATCGCGTTGCCGACAAACTCGCCGACGGTGCCGCGGTCGGCGCGCCCGACGAAGATGTGCACACCCTCGTCGAGCGCCTGCTGTACGCCGAAGTCGGCGCCGTCGCCGGCAAGCTGCACACCGGCCGTTCGCGCAACGACCAGGTCGCGACCGACCTGCGCCTCTGGACGCTGGGCGCGATCGACGAGCTCGACGCGGCGGTCGCGACACTCGGCCGCACCCTCGTCGCGAAGGCGAAAGACGGCCTCGACGCGATTCTGCCCGGCTATACGCACGGCCAGCGCGCGCAACCGGTACGCTGGGCGTACGTGCTGCTCGCGCACGCCTGGCCGCTGGTGCGCGACCGCCAGCGGCTCGCCGACGCGCGCCGCCGCACCGCGGAGCTGCCGCTCGGATCCGGCGCGCTCGCGGGCTCCGGATTTCCTGTTGACCGCGTCCTGCTGAAAGAAGCGCTCGGCTTCCGGGCGATTTCCGCCAACGCGCTCGATGCGACCGGCGACCGCGATTTTGTCGCGGACGTGCTGTTCGCGATCGCGCTCGTCGCCACGCACCTCTCACGCCTCGGTGCGGAGCTGATCACGTACGCCAGCGGCGAGTTCGGGTTCGTGACGCTGGCGGACAGCTTCAGCACCGGCTCGAGCCTGATGCCGCAGAAGCGCAACCCCGACGTATTCGAGCTGGCGCGCGGCAAGGCCGGACGGATGCTGGGCGACCTGGTCGCGCTCCTGACGACCGTGAAGGGAATTCCCGCCGGCTATCAGAAGGATTTGCAGGAGGACAAAGCGCTGCTCTTCGACGCGTGCGACACGCTGGCGACCGTCCTCCCGGCGGTGACCGGCGCGATCGACACACTCACGGTGAACGCCGACCGCATGGCCGCGGCGCTCGACCCCGCGATGCGGGCCACCGATCTCGCGGATCTGCTGGTCGAAGCGGGTGTGCCGTTCCGCGAGAGTCACGGGCTGATCGGCAAACTGGTCCGCGCGGCCGAGCAGGCGGGTGTCACGCTCGACAAAGTGTCCCCCAAGGTCGCGACCGACATTCATCCGGCCCTGGGTCCCGCGTTGGCGCAGCTCGGCACGTGGGAGCAAAGCGTCGAAAGCCGTGCCACGCCTGGAGGTGCGTCGCGCGCCTCCGTGGAGTCGCAAATCGAGGAGCTACGGCGTTTGTTTCAGCCCGCAGCGAGCGCGTAAACGCGTCACTTGCTGCAACTTGCTGCTCGGTATTAGCATATCGCATGCGCTGCCTAGCCCTCAATGCGTCGTTTGAGCCACTGACCATGGTGCCCGTGCGCCGGGCGCTGCGGCTGGTCATTGACGGCAAGGCCGAGGTCGTCGAGGCCGAGGGCACGCCGGTCCATAGCGAGCGCCTGGCGGTGCCGCGCCCCGCGGTCATCCGCCTGGTGCGCTTCGTCCATGTGCCTCGCCGCTTCCGCCGCCAAGTCACGAACACCTTCCTGTTTGCGCGCGACAACTACCGCTGCCAGTTCTGCGGCCGCTCGCAACAGGAGCTGCGGCAGCGCGAGTGCCTTACCCGCGACCATCTCGTGCCCCTCTCCCGGGGCGGCACGAATGCCTGGACGAACGTCCTGACCGCTTGCTCGAGCTGCAACACCCGCAAGGGCAACCTGCTGCCCGAGGAAGTGGGCATGCATCCCCTGCGCGCGCCGCACGAGCCGCACTTCGTGCACCTCTCGTGGGCGGTCCGCCGCCTCACGCGGACGCAGGCGAAGTACATCCGGCTCTTCTACGGAGCCGATGTGCTGGCGACGCTCGAGGCTCTGTAATGTCGAAAGCGCCCTGGGTTGTCGCGGGCGCGGCGGCGGTCGCGCTCGGGGGAGTGGTGTTCCTCACCCGTCCGGCGAGTGGCTCGGTGCATCCGACGCCGCGGCCCGGCATCACCGCCGGGAAGATCCTTCCCGACTTCGCCATACCGAAGAATCCCGGCGCCATGGAGGCGTACGCCGCGGCACGCCGGGCCGCCGCGACGCTGGATGGCGTGTACTGCCACTGCGACTGCTCGAAGCATGCAGGGCACCGCTCGCTGCTCACCTGCTTCGAGTCCGACCACGGCGCCTATTGCGACATCTGCATGGGTGAAGCGATGCTGGCGAGCGGGATGGCGGCACGCGGTCAGTCGCTCATGGAGATCCGCGCGGCGATCGACCGTCAATTCGGAACGTAGGACTCCGCCCCTCCAGCCGTTCCCGCGGCAGCCCCGCGAGCCGCACCAATACCCGCTGCGCTCCCCGCGCCAACGCCTGGCCGAAATTGCCCTCGCCCGATACGACCGGTCCGACGTCACCCGACAGCCAGCGCGACAGCTCCTGCAAGTCGGTGTCGTTGAGCGTCGTCACTTCGAGCCGCGCCACGAAGTAGTAGCGCCCGTTCGCGGTCGCGTTGGGACGGAGCGTGACGGTGTAGGGAATGTCGAGCGCGGCCGACAGCTCGTCGGGCGTGGCGTACCGGGTCACGGCGCCACCCTGGCGAATGAGCACGAAGTCGTCCGCGAGGGGATCGTTGCGCGCCACGGCATCCCACGTGACTTCGCGCACGAACTGATCGAACCAGCTGCCGCGCTCGCGCCACAGCTCGAGCCGGTAATGCAGCCGCAGCGGGAACCCCGAGCGCATCAGCCCGACGAATCTCCCGTCTGCGAGGAGGCCCGTGCTGCGCACGCGCGGGAGGTTGCTCTGCAACGTGACGGTGAGCGCCGGCGACTGCGCCGCCGCCGTAGCTCCCACCGCGGGCGTGAGGGCCATGACCATGGCCACCCACCAATGCGGACGCACTCTAGAACCGGTGATCGAGCCGGGCCGTGAAGCGCAGCCGTTCGCCGGTAGTGACCGCCTTGGCTATGTACACGCCGAATCCACCCCAATCGACTCCCAACCCGACGTCCACGAGCCAGTTGTCGAACCGGGGGATGTGCCCGGCCGGCACGCGCTTCGGCCCGTTGCCGACGAGCCACGCCTGTCCCGCGTCCGCGAAGACGACGACGTCGAGCCCCTCGAGCCAGAAGAGCCGGGGGCCGCCACTCCCTTCCTCGCGCTCCTTGTCCTCGTCCTTGCCGGGGTTGTAACTCCAGTTGAGCTTCACGTGCCCGCGGTACTCCGTCTGGACCACGAGAACCCGATCGCAGGCGGCGACGCGCGCGTCGGTGAACGCCGGATCCGTGAAATCGTTGTTGCACGAGCTGGAGCGGAACGGATGACCCGGCATCGGGTCGGGACCGCCGAGGGAGAGCCGGCGCTGCAGCGGCAGCGGATCGCCGCCGATCCAGCCGCCGCCCACCAGCCGCAGGTTCACGCGACCCGAGGGACTGATGCGCGCGTAATGCCGGATATCGAAAAACAATCGGTCGAAGCGATACGAGCCAGTCGGAATGGAATCACGCACCGTCGCCGGCACTCCGGTGTGCGGGACGACGTCGCTGCTGCGCGAATCCTCCAGCGACGCCCGCACGAGCCATCCGGAGGTGGGCTCTTCCGGATCGTTGCGGCCGTCGAACACGGCCCCCGCGGCGATCGTCGTGAAGTGTCCTTCGTCGATGGGCGGATTGGGGCGCCAGATCTCGGAATTGCGGAACACCGTCCACGGGTCTTGATTGGCCACGCTCGTCTGCCATTCGTGGCGCAGCTCGAGCGATAACGCGATCTGCCGTTCGGGCTGCGCGAAGGCACGCGCGGCCCATCCCTTGTTCAGGAAGTAATCGCGATAGTCGCGCGCGAACAAAAACGCACTCCACCCGATCTCGGGGCCGTGCAGCCCCCAGTCCTCCACGGGCGACACGATGTCGAACGCGCGCAGCCCGAGGCCCACGGAGCGCACGTCGCCCGAGCGCAGCTCGCTGCGGAACATGTAGCCCAGGTCGCTGCGCTTGTCCGAGAGGTCGCCGGCGGAGCGGAAGACGCCCAGCGCGTCCACCCGCATCCGGAAGTTCTGCTGCAGCTTCCAGTCGAACAGCGGGCCGAAGACGATCGGCAGTCCCTCGATGCGGTTGAACGTCCCCCCCGTGGCGATCGTGAGCGAGGAGCGTGAGTCGGCCGTGCCCCACGACACGTGCGCGCCCGGGTTGAAGAGCCGGCGCCGCAGATTGGGTGCGTACACCAGCTCGTCCCCCTCGCGGCGCAGGCGATAGAGCAGGGGCTCACGGTACTGGCGCACCTCGCCGCCGATGCGTGCCTTGGCGGTGTCGTCCACGATCCCGCCCACGACGATGACGTTGCCCGTCACCTCCGCGCCCGTATCGAAGAGCAAGTCGCCATTGATCACGACGAGCGAGCCCTGTACGCGGCCCGCGACGAGCACCGGGCCGTTGCGGACGGCCACGTTGCCCCGCCACTCGTTGCCGCGCGGCAGCCGCGTCCGGCCGACGAGCCGCGTGGTCCCGGCGGCGTTGTAGAAATTGATGACTTCGTCGGACACGACCCGCGGCAAGGCGCGCGCTTCGAGTGTCGCGCTCGAGCTGTCGGCGTGGATGACGATCGTCGTGTCTTGAACGGCCAGAACCAACAGAAACGCGAGCATAGGTCAGCCTTCGTTAGAGCTGTTGTTGCGCGGGGGGTCGATACCGAGCCGCCGCATGCGGCGGTAGAGATTGGCGCGGTCGGTCAGCAGGCGGCGCGCAGCCTCCGCCACATTGCCGCGCGAGACCGACAGCGCCTTGGCGATGAGCTCGCGCTCGTACTGATCGAGCGTTTCCGTGAGCGCGATGTCACGCCAGGGCGCATCGCCCGGCTGCTGCACCGGCATCAAGCCGTTGCTCGGCAGCACACGAGCGACGTCGGGCGCCGTGATGAGTTCCGACGTTGCCAGGATGGCCATCCGCTCTACGATGTTGGCGAGCTCGCGGACATTCCCGGGCCAGGAGTAGGCGGCGAGCAACGGGACCGCCCCCGCGTCGAACGTCACGGGACGGCCGAGCCGCGCGCCGCACCGTGCGGCGAAATGGCGCACCAGCGGGGCGATGTCTTCGGGCCGCTCACGCAGCGGCAGAATGTGAATCGGGAGCACGTTCAGCCGGAACCAGAGGTCCTCGCGGAAGTGTCCCTGGCGCACCGCCTGCTGCAGGTCTTTGTTGGTTGCGGCGAGCACGCGCACGTTCACGGCGAACGGCCGCTCGCCGCCGACGCGCTCGACGACGCCGCCCTCGAGCACGCGCAGCAGCTTGGCCTGCGCTTCCGGTCCCAGATCCCCGACTTCGTCGAGGAACAACGTGCCGCCGTCGGCCAGCTCGAAGCGGCCCTGGCGGCGCTCCGTCGCGCCCGTGAACGCGCCGCGTTCGTGGCCGAACATCTCCGACTCGACGAGGTCACGCGGCAGCGCGGCGCTGTTGACCGTCACGAACGGCTTGGCGCCGCGTGCGCTCTGGCGATGGATCGCCGACGCGACCAGCTCCTTACCCGTGCCCGACTCACCCGTGATGAGGACGCGCGACTCCGTCGGCGCGACGCGCGCGATCAACGCCCGCAGCTCGTCCATGGCGGCGCTCGTCCCGACCAGCGGATCGCCGTGGCCCAGCTGCTCGTGCAGCCGTTTGTTCTCGGCGAGGGTGCGGCCCACCTCCAGCGCGCTGCGCAACGCGACCAGCACGCCCTCGGGCGTGAGCGGTTTCTCGAGAAACTGGAAGGCGCCGAGTTTCGTGGCGCGGACGGCATCGGCGAGGTTCGCCTTGCCGCTCATCATGACGACGGGGACGTG
>QHUE01000080.1 GCA_003221825.1 Gemmatimonadota bacterium | reverse complement strand
CATGCGTCTCTGAATCCCAGTCGCGGAGGATCACCCTCCCCCGCCAGGGCACGCGCCAACTGCGCGCGAAATTGAACGGTCTCGAACTCGATCTCGGGTTGCTGAGGCCCGGCCAGCTTCTCGAGCGCCGCCGCGCCAACAGCGACGGTGCCGTGACGGTTCCCGCGCGCCCGATGCAGCAGGGCGGCGGCGGCCTGAATGCGGCCCTGCCACACCCGGGCCTCGTCTTCCCTAATAATAGAACGCCAGACTGTTTCCAACGCTTCGTGCGCCAACCAATACTCGCCCCGGTTAAAGAGATCGCGGGCGTGCTCGAGGTAGCGGTGACGTTCTTCGGGGGTCATCGGTTGTCGGGACCAAGTTTCAACAGATTCAGCGCCCCATGACAACTCGAAATCGTACCGACGAGGATTTCTGCCTCGCCCCTGGCGCCAGCTTCCTGGACCAGGCGGTCGCCCGCGCGTACCGCGTCGGCGGCAAACATCCCCACGCCAAAGACGTGGTGCTTGCACACGAACAACGCCGGGCCGCTCACCGGACGGCCGCCCGCCCTCAGACGCTCCGCGAGCTGGCGCACCGCATCCGCCATCTCCCACGTGCGCGGCGCACCAATGGCGGGACAGAGCGCGGGCTCGATGCAGTGCGTTGGACAGATCCAGTCGGCAAACGAGACGTACCGCGTGTCATCCGCACCAGGGCGGTCATAGGGCGTCGGGAAGTCCCCCGGGACCGGCTCGACGGAAGCTGTCCGGTTCGGCCAGCGCGCGCGCGCCCGCCGGAGGACCCATTCGAACATGAGATGCGGCATGTGGGGCGAGGGGACGATGTGGTCGTCAGGTGCGTCGTGCGTCGTTCGTCGTGCGTGGGGAAGCCAATCGTCGAAGAATGCCGACCACTCTTGCCGCACGAATTGTCGGTCGCCCGCCTCGCCGAGCTCTCGCCGTGCCTGGCAGTCGAGATTGCGATCGACGACGATGACGGTCCTGTAATCGGTCTTACCGCGCGCTTTGGCCTTGGCGAGCTGAGACGCATAGAACGTCCCGTAGCATCCGCCGCCGACCACAACCACGTCCCTCAGCGGAGGAGCCTCCCGCCATCGATCACCAGGATCGTACCGGTCGCGTAGTCGGTGCCCGCGAGGAGAAATCGGACCGCCGCGACGACATCGGCGGGGGAGCCGATGCGCTCGAGTGGCGTGGTCTCGCGAATGTGCTCGCGAGACTGCGTGTCCCAATCCTCGGGCAACAGGACCGCGCCGGGCGCGATCGCATTGACCGCGATATCCGGCGCGAGCGCGCGGGCGAGCGCCTTGGTCAGCATGACGACCCCGGCCTTACTGACACCGTGCGGGACGTAGGCGGGCCACGGTTCCAGACCGGCCAGGTCGGCGATGTTGACGATCTTCCCCTTCGCCCGGCGCAGATGCGGGATGGCGCCCTGCGACACGAAGAACGGCGCGCGGAGATTCAGGTCGAAGGTGGCGTCCCAGCTCTCCGGCGTCACGGTCTCGACCGGCTGGCGCACCATGATCGCGGCGGAGTTGACGACGATGTCGAGGCGCTTGAGGGCGCGGGCGGCCTGATCCGCCAGCCCGCGCGCCGCCGCGGCATCGCTGAGATCGGCCGGCAACAGCTCGGCGCGCCGACCCGCGCCGCGCACCGCCCGCGCGGTGTCCTCGGCGCCGCTCGCCGAGCCGTGATAGTGAATCGCCACGTCGCAGCCCGATTGCGCCAGGCCGATCGCGATCGCCTGACCGATCCGCTTGCCGGCTCCCGTGACCAGCGCGGCGGCGCCCTCGAGCCGCATTAGTACGCCTTGCCCGTGATGGGTACGATTTGACCGGTGATGGCGCTGGACTCGTCGCCGGCGAGGAACAGGACCGTATTCACGACGTCGTCGAGCTCGACCAGCGGGGCCTTGGGATCGGCCATGCTGGCCACATTGTCGGCGGTGCGGACGGTCGCCGGCGCGACGGCGTTGACGCGGATGTTGGCGTCGCGATACTCGCGCGCCAGTTCACGCGTGAGACCGGCGACCGCCGACTTCGCGGCGCTATAGGCGGACATATGCATGAGCGACCGGACGACCGCGATGGACGCAAAATTGACGATCGCGCCGCCGCCGCGTGCCAACAGGAGCGGCACCGCCGCCTGGCACATGTAGAACGCGGTCTTGAAGTTGACGGCCAGCTCGCGATCGAGCGTCTCGGGCTTCACCTCCGTGAAGGGCCCGTAGCTGAAGAACCCGCCGGCCACATTCACCACGACATCGAGGCCACCGAACTGAGCCTGCGCCGCTGCCGTGGCGGCGCGGGCGGCCTCGGGTTGCGTCAGGTCGCCGGCGGACGCCTTGGCGGCGATCCCTTCGGCCCCGAATTCCTTGATGCGGTCGGCGAGCCCGACCGCGTTGACGTCGGCGAGCAGCAGCCGGTCCCGTCGCGGCCGATCACGTACACCGTCCGCTGAATCCCCTTGCCGTCGTCCTTGAGGGCATGGTACGCCCCCGCGATCGCGCGCTCGGAATCCGAGAGCAGCGGGAAGTTGAAGTGAAACTTCTCGACGTAGCCGCGATGACTCTCCAGGCTCGCGGGGTTCACGCCCAGCGGCTGCATCTTGGCGGACTGGAACTTGCCGATCTCATCGCGCACGGCGGAGAGTTGTCGGTTTCAGCCGGGCGTGTTGTTGCCGGGATAGAAGACCAGCGCCACCGAACCATGCTTCAGCAGATCGGCCAATGCGTAGGTCCGGCCGTCCGACGCCGCAGCCGTGAACGCAGGGGCTTTACTGCCGATCGGAAGCGGCTCGCTCATCGCGTTTCCTCGTTGTGAGCTCGAGACGACGCTCGAGCTGTTCCAGCCAGATGTCGGGGACGCGCATCCCGCCGAGTGGCGCATGCGACTCCCCGTACTCACTCTCTCCGTGCCAATCCGAGCCCCCGGTGATGCCGAGGCCCAGGCGCTCGGCGATGCGCAGGAGCCGCTGCTCGACGGCGGGTGCGTGGCTGGGATGGCGCACCTCGACACAGTCGAGTCCCTGGTCCTGAAAGATGCGCAGCTGGGCTTCCGTCCCGTGATCGCCCAGATGCGCGGCGACGGTCAACCCGCCGACCGCGTGGACGAGCGCGGTGACCTCGCCCAGCTTGGGAAGGGGCTTCTCCACATACGCCGCCCGACCCCGACCCAAGTACCGTCGGAACGCGTCGGTCACCGTGTCGCACGCGCCGCAATCGACCAGCGCGCGCGCCACGTGCGGCCGGCCCAGCGCCCCGCCGTCGCCGCCCAGGAGCTGCGCCTCGACGTCGTCCAGATCGATCGCGACCCCGAGCCCTTGCAGCTTGGCGATGATCTGTTCGCCACGCAGGCGCCGCGCGGCGCGCGTATCGCGCAGGAACGTCTGCAGGCCCTCGTGCTCGTGCGGCAGGAACAGCGCCAGGACATGCAGCTCGCCCCACGGCGCGCGGACGCTGAACTCGCATCCCGGAATGACGCGAATGCCCAGCGTGGCAGCTTCGCGTGCGGCCTCCGCCACGCCGTCCGTGGTGTCGTGATCGGTGAGGGCGAACGCGGTGAGGTCCACCTCATGCGCGCGACGCGCGACCTCGACCGGCTCGCACTCGCCGTCGGAGGCCGTCGAATGACAGTGCAGATCAATGTGCGGCGTAGTCGGCCTCGGGGGCGGTCCACCCCGGCTGCGACTGGCGGAACAGCTCGTGCAGCTCGCGCTCGGAAAGCTCCGCAAAGGCGCGCTCGGGCGAGCGGGCCCCGAGCGGCGAGAAGTGCGTGACGCGGCGGCGGCGCTGCGGTCCCGTGCCGTGCTCGAAGATGAGACCGAACTGATCGCGGCCATAGACGGTCACGCGGCCGGAAGGATAGACCTCCCACCGATCGCTCTCCACGGTCAGCGTGCGTCGGGCCATCGTCCGGCTCCTCCCCTATGCCTGGGACGTGGTCGCGACGGGGACCTCACTCCACAGCTCCCAGGCGTCGGGCGCGTACGTCGCCAACGCCTGGAGCCGCTTCTCCAGCTTGATCTCTTCGGGTAGCCGCGAGGCCTGCGCGCGATGCGACATCTCCGTCGGGCTCTCGGAGAATTCGATGAACAGCCGCGGATCTTTGGCGTTCCGGAACAGCCAGATCCGCTGGCCGCGCGCGTCCGCGAACTGGCTCAGCTCGCGCAGTGTGTTGACGTACTCCGTCTCGTTCTGCGTGGGCACGCGCACTCGCGCGGCGGTCAGGACTTTGGGCATCTTCACATCGCTCCCTCGGGAAACTCCTGCAGCAGCTTTTTGACGTCGGCCAGGAACTTGTCGGCGTCGGCGCCGTCGACGACGCGATGATCGTACGACATCGTCAGCATGCCCATCGTCCGGATCGCGATGGACTCGGTGCCGTCGGCGGCGATGACGACTTTCGGACGCTTCTCGATCGCCCCCACGCCCAGAATCGCGACTTGGGGCTGATTGATGATCGGAATGCCGGCGAACGGCCCGAAACCGCCCGGATTCGTGATCGTGAAGGTACCGCGCTGAATGTCGTCGGGCGACAGCTTCTTGGTGCGGGCGCGCTCGCCCAGATCATTGATCGCGCGCGCGATCCCCATCAGCGACATCTCGTCGGCGTGCCTGATCACCGGCACGATGAGGCCCCAGTCGAGGGCCACGGCGATGCCGATGTTGACGTCAGCCCGGTAGATCGTGCTGTCGGCCGAGACCGCGGCATTGACGACGGGGTGCGTGCGCAGATTCTCGGCGCACGCCTTCGCGATAAAGGCGAGGAACGTGAGGTTCACGCCGCGCTCGGCATAGCTCTGCTTCGCCTTACCGCGCAGCTGCGCCACCCGCGTGAAGTCGACTTCGAAGAAGCTCGCGACGTGCGCCGAGACGCGCCGCGACATCACCATGTGATCGGCCGTGATCTTCCGAATCTTGGACCACGGCTCGACGCGGTCGCCCGGCCACGGCTCGACGGCGGGGTGCTCAACGGAGCCAGGAGCCGGGAGTCGGGAGCCGGGGGTGGCTGGCGCCGCTGCAGGAGCGCGCTCGATGTAGCCCAGAATGTCCTGCTTGGTGACACGACCCGCGTAGCCGCTGCCCGGGATGCGCGAGATGTCGACGCGGTGCTCGGCGGCGATCTTGCGAACGAGGGGCGTCGACTTGGTGCGCAGCCGTTGCTCGGCCGTCTGGACGCCGCCATCACCGCTGCGAACAGGGGCTGGGGCCTCGGACCTAGGGGCTGGGGGCTCGGGCTTAGGGGCTGGGGGCTTCGGTTCGGCCGCTTTCGGTGGCTCGGGTTTCGTGGGTGCAGGCGCCGCCGCGCCCTTCTCCGTTTCGAGTATCGCGACCAGCGTCTGGACGGGGACTGTCTGCCCTTCCTGTACTTTGATTTCGGCCAACACACCGGCAGCCGGCGCGGGGATTTCGGCGTCGACTTTATCGGTCGAGATCTCGAACAGCGGCTCGTCCCGCTTGACGGGGTCGCCGACCTTCTTGAGCCATTTGCTCAAGGTGCCTTCGGCGATCGACTCGCCCATTTGGGGCATCAGGACGTCTACGCGGGCCATTGGCTCTCCGTCAGTACGCCGCCAACCAGCGAGCGGCTTTTACGATGTCTTCCGTTTGCGGCAGCACGAAATCTTCCAGCGTCGGTGCGTACGGCAGCGGCACGTCGTGCGCGGTCACGCGCATGATCGGTCCGTCGAGCCACTCGAACGCCTGCTCATTGATACGCGCGGCGATCTCCCCCGCGATCCCACCGGTCCGCGTGTCTTCGTGTACGATCAGCACCTTGTTCGTCTTCTTCACCGTCGCGACGATCGCGGCGTCATCCATCGGCAGCAGGGTGCGCAGGTCCAGGACCTCGACCGACACGCCGTCCGCCTTCTCGAGCTGCTCGGCCGCCTCGAGCGATTTCCACAGTGTGGCGCCATAGCTGATGATCGAAAGATGCTTCCCATCGCGCGCCATGCGCGCCTGGCCAATGGGCGTGAGAATCTCTTCGCCCTCGGGCAGCTGCTCCTTGATCCGGCGGTACAACCATTTGTGCTCGAGGTAGAGCACGGGATCCTCGTCGCGAATCGACGCCTTGATGAGCCCTTTCGCGTCGCGCGCGGTCGCCGGATATACGATCTTGAGGCCAGGCGTATGCAAGAAGGCCGCCTCGGGATTCTGCGAATGGAACGGCCCGCCACGCACATACCCGCCGCACGGGCCGCGCACCACCATCGGGGTCGAGAGGCCGGCGCGGTAGCGCGCCGTCGCGACGTAATTCGTGAGCATGTCGTAGGCGCAGGAGATAAAGTCGATGAACTGCATCTCCGCCACGGGGCGCAGACCCATATGCGCCGCGCCCGCCGCCGCCCCGACGATCGCCGCCTCGGAGATCGGCGTATCGATGACGCGCGATTCGCCGAACCGCTTGCTGAACCCATCCGTGACCTTGAAGGCGCCGCCGTACAGACCGACATCTTCGCCGAGGATGAAGACGCGGTCGTCGCGCTCCATCTCCTCCCACAAACCCTGGCGCAGCGCCTCGAGAAACGTGACTTCGGCCATCAGAGCGCCTTGAACCAGAGCTTGTCGGCCGAGGGCGGATCGACGTAGACGCCGGGGAGCGCGCTCTCGGCGGGCGGCAGGGGCTCATCCACGCACGCATCGGTCGCCTGATCCACTTCCACGCGCACACGATCGTCGATGTCCTTCAGGTCGCCCTCGGCCACCATGTCGGCGCCGAGGAGGCGCTGGGTGTAGCGATCGATCGGATCGTTTTCGCTGGCCCACCGCTCCAGATCCGCTTTCGGCACATAATGCTGGTCGTCGTGCTCGGCGTGCCCCTTGCGTCGATACGTCTTTACTTCGATGAAATGCACGCCTTTGCCGCGACGCGCGCGCTCGACGGCAAATCTGGTCGCCTCGTAGACCGCGAACACGTCGTTCCCGTCCACGGTGACCGCCTGCACGCCATACCCCTTGGCCTTCTCGGCCAGGTCTGTCACGGCGAATTGCTTGTCGGGCGGCGTCGAGTACGCCCAGTGGTTGTACTCGCCGATCACGACGAGCGGCAGCCGCTGCACGGCGGCGAGGTTCAAGCCTTCGTGAAATGTTCCGGTCGACATCCCGCCGTCGCCGATATACACGAGGCCGACGCGGGGCTCGCGGCGCAGCTTGAAGGTCAAGGCGATGCCCGCCATCACGGGGATCATGTCGCCCAGATGCGAGATCTGCCCGAGGTAGCCCTTCTCGAGATCGTTGAAATGGACGTTCAGCTCGCGGCCGCGCGTGGGGCTCTCCGCTTTGGCCATGTACTGCCGCAGGATCTCGACCGGCTGGGCGCCCATCACGAGCAGCGACCCGAGGTTCCGGATGAGGGGAGACAGGATGTCCTTGTGGCGGCCGCGTTCCAGCGCATACGCCGAGGCCACCGATTCCCCTTCCTGCCCCAGCGAGCGGAACAGCCCCCCAATGACCTTGGTCTGCCGGTAGAGCGCGACCAGGCGCTCCTCCAGCGTCCGGGTGAGCCGGAGGAAGTAGTAGATCTCGAGGAGCTGGTCGGCCGACAAGGCGGCCCCGGTGGGAAAGGCTGCCGTCGGTCGAGTCGCGGGAAGCGCCATGGCCCTAAATTATAGTTGGGAGGGAAGAGCCATGGCGAACGTGAAACTGCGCGTGACCGGAATGACCTGCGGGCACTGTCAGGCCAAGGTCGAGCAGGCCTTGAAGGGTGTGGCGGGCGTCTACACGGCCATCATCGACCTGCCGGACGGCGAAGCCGAAGTG
>QHUE01000079.1 GCA_003221825.1 Gemmatimonadota bacterium | reverse complement strand
TGCAGCCGTTCTCATTCGGCAAGCCCGATTTCAACTTCAAGTCGCTGCGCGGCAACGCCGTGCTGCGCTGGGAGTACATGCCCGGTTCGACGCTGTACTTCGTGTGGACGCAGAGCCGCTCCGCCGCCGACGACAACGGCGGCTTCAGGTTCGGCTCATCGATGGGGAGCATGCTGCGCGCGCCGGCGGAGAACATCTTCATGATCAAGGCGACCTACTGGTGGAATCCGTGATCGTCGGATAAAACAATGGATCCGTTCGCGACGCATGGTAGGGGTTATTACGGATGACCGATTCGTAATAATTTCGCTGCCAAACCCATCGAATCCCCTCGGCCTTCAAGACGCGCTTGGTGACGTACGATTTGAAAACGCCAACAATTGTTGCGAGCGAACCTGGGAGCGCACCGCCGAATCGGCGAGGCATTGAATCGCGGAGCCGAGGACGAGTCTTCGACGGATCGGACCGGATCACAATGATTCCATGTACGTGATCCGGCATGACGATGAATTGGTCTAGAACAACGTTTGGGAAGTGAAGGGGAATCTCAAACCAACAGTCGCGAACGATTTCCCCCACGTTGGACAGTAGCATTTGGCCGTGGGCGACAGAGCCAAAGAGTGTCGCGCGCTCATAGGCGCAAATGGTGACGAAGTACGCACCGTCCCGACGATAGTCGAAGTGGCTGAGCCGGATGGACCTGCGGCCATGCCTCGATGTGCCGAGTTCGGTTTGCACGTCTCACGATGATATCCGCTGGACGTTCGAGCGGACCAAATCCATTCACCTCAAATCATTCATACGCGGTCACAACCCCTCACTCGGCGGCCTCGGCGGTGCCGGCACAAAATGGTTGAGCGGTCCATGCCCTCGCCCGAGACCCGGCGCCGCGGCCATTGCCCGATGCACAAAGTCGAGCCCGTCGGCCACGGCCTGCTCGAGCGGACGGCCGAGCGCGAGACCGGCCGTAATCGCCGCCGACAACGTGCAGCCGGTCCCGTGCGTCGAGGTCGTGTCGATACGCTCGTGAGGAAAACGGCGTACTGAGCCGTCGTGCACCAGCACATCGACGATCGTCGCCGGGTCCGCGAGATGCCCGCCTTTCACGAGCGCGGCGCGCGCGCCCATCCGCACGAGCGCCCGGCCCGCGTGCGCCATCTGCTCCGGCGTCCGTACCGGAGCGTCGACGAGGATCTCCGCTTCATTCAGATTCGGCGTCACGAGGAGTGCGAGCGGCACCAACCGGCGCGCGATCACCTGCTCGGCATCGCGGTCGAGCAGGCGGTCGCCCGACGTTGCCACCATCACGGGGTCGAGCACGTAGGTCGTGAGACGATGATGGCCGATGCGTTCCGCAACGATTTCCACGATCTCCCGGGATCCCAGCATGCCGCTCTTGAGCGCGGCGGGCCGCAGGTCATCCGCAAGCGCGTCGATCTGCCGCGCGACGAGCGCCGCGGGCAGCGCCTGCCAGGCGGAGACACCGAGGGTGTTCTGCGCCGTGACCGCCGTGATCGCGCTCGTTCCGAAGACGCCGAACTGATGGAAGGTTTTGAGGTCGGCCTGCATGCCGGCGGCGCCTCCCGAGTCCGAGCCGGCGATGGTCAGGGCTATCCTCATGAATGGGCCCAAGTCATCTTAGGTGCACACGTGACCAGCACGAGAGGGCACATCCGGAGTAATCTGCAGTCTACCGTGCGCGACCTTCAACGCCGCAAGGCGCGAGGCCGGCGCGGCCTGGCCGTCGTGGAAGGGGTGCGGCTGGTCGAAGAAGCGCTCGCGGCCGGCCTCGAATTCAAAGGCGCGCTGGTGTCCCCGGAGCTGGCGCGGACGACCCGCGGCCAGGCGCTGACCGCCGAACTGGCGAGCCACGCCGTCGCGGTCGAGGAGGTCGGCGCGCGCACGTTCGGCGACCTTGCGGGCACCGAGACGCCGCAAGGGATCCTGGCGATCGTACAGCCGCGCACCTGGGCGCTGGCGGATATTGCCGGTGGGCCGCTGCTCGTCGTCGACGGCGTGCAGGATCCCGGCAACGTCGGGACCCTGATCCGCACGGCGCACGCGCTCGGTGCCGCGGCGAGCCTGCTGCTGCGCGGCAGCGCGGATCCGATGAATCCGAAAGCGTTGCGGGCGGCGATGGGCGCCACGTTCCGGCACCCCGTCGTCCAGCTCGACGATGGACCCTTTATTGCATGGGCGCGCGAGCACGACATCACCTTGTGGGCGTCAGCGGCGGACGGTGTGCCGCTCGCCCGCGCGCTCGATGCCAGACAATCACGCACGGAGCTCATTGCGGTGATCGTGGGAAACGAAGGCGCGGGGATCCGGCCGCAGCTCAACGCCATCGCGGCGCAACGCGTCGCGATTCCGCTCGCGCGCGGCGCCGAGTCGCTCAACGTCGCCGTCGCGGCCGGTATCCTGCTCTACGAGGTGCTGCGTGGGCGCTGACATCGTCATCGTCATCGGCGCGTTCCTGCTCGGCCTCTGCTTCGGGAGCTTCCTCAACGTCTGTATTCTGCGGCTGCCGCGCGATCAATCGCTGCTGCGGCCGCGCTCGACCTGTCCGCACTGCAAGCAGCCGATCGCCTGGCGCGACAACATCCCCCTCTTCTCGTGGTTGTGGCTGCGCGGCAAATGCCGCTGGTGTCACAAGCCGATCTCGCAACAGTACCCGCTGATCGAAGCGCTGGTCGGCCTCCTGTTCGGCGCGTCCGTCCTCGCGTATGGCACTACGCTGCACGCCGTGGCCGCCGCGCTGTTCGGCACGATTCTGCTCGGCATCGCGATCACCGACGCCCGCCACTACATCATTCCGGACGAGTTTACTTGGGGCGGCCTCGTGATCGGCCTGCTGCTCGCGCTCGGCGGCGGCGTGCCCGGGTTCCTCCAGGCGCTGCTCGGCGCCGCCGTGGGATTCGTCCTGCTCTGGCTCGTGGGGATGGCGGGGACGTGGGTGTTCAAGGAAGAAGCCATGGGCGGCGGAGATGTGAAAATGATGGCCATGGTGGGCAGCTTCGTCGGATGGCACGGCGTGCTGCTCACCGTGTTCGCCGGCGCCGCGCTCGGCTCCCTGATCTTCATTCCCCTGTCGATCCGGAAGAAGCGACTGGTGCCGTTCGGGGTATTCCTCGCTGTCGGCGCAGTCGTGGCATTCGTGTTCGGGGACGCCATCATTGCCTGGTATGGGCATTTTCTCAAAGGCGACTGACAGGGATGGGTAATCCCTTCGAAGGGTTCTTCGATTCGGGTGACGTGCTGGAGCGCGTCGGCATCGACATCACGGGACAGGCGCGCCGCGGCGATCTCGAGCCGGTAAAGTGTCGCGACGCGGAGATCGCCCGTGTCGTGGATATCCTGTTGCGGCAAGGAAAGAACAATGCGGCGCTCGTCGGGAAGGCGGGCGTCGGCAAGACCGCGATCGTGGAAGGCCTGGCGCAACGGATCGCCGCCGGTGACGTGCCGCCTGCGCTCAAGGATGCCCGCATCCTCGGCCTGGACCACGTCTCGATGCTGGCCGGGACGTCCTTCCGCGGACAGTACGAAGACCGCATCCGGCGTCTGGTGCAGGCGCTGCAGGCCGACCGCAATCTCATTCTGTTCGTGGACGAGCTGCACAACCTCATCGGGCAAGGCACCGCGATGGGCGCGGCGATGGACGCCGCCAACATGTTGAAGCCGGCGCTCGTACGCGGCGACATTCGCGTGATCGGCGCGACCACGGGCGAGGAGTACAGCAAGTGGATCAAGACCGATCTCGCGCTGGAGCGGCGCTTTCAGCCCGTCACCATCGAAGAGCTGGATGCCATCCAGACCTGGGAAGTGCTCGTGGCCCGCCGGCCGCGGCTCGAGCGCCATCACGCCGTGGCGATCGCGGACGACGCGCTCAAGGCCGCGATCGTGCTCACGGACCGCTTTGTCACCGACCGCGCGCGGCCCGACAAAGCGATCGACGTGCTCGACGAGGCCTGTGCGCACGCAATCATCGCCGCCCCCCGCCGCCGCTTCACCTCGCCGCCCGTCGTTGGAAGAGCAGCGCGGCGACCTCGACCGCCGCCTCCGCGCCGAGCTCGAGCGGCAAGGTCTGGTGGTCACGGGGAAGGAAGTCGCGCGCGTCGTCGGGATGGCGGCAGGCAAAGGGATCGAGTGGGCCGGCTGATCTGGCTGGGCGGAGTCGTCGTGGCCGTGCTGAGCATGGGGTGCCGCGAGCGCGCCCAGGCGGTGCAGGGCGAGGCAGATCTGAAGGACATGGTGCATCGCATGATGCCCCTCGTCGCTCAGGCCACCGGCCTCCCGTTCAAACACGAGCCGTTGGTGCTGCGCCGCAGCCGCGCGCAGGTCCGCGATTACGTCATCCACAAGTTCGACGATGACCTGCCGCCCGCCGACCTCGCCGGACTGCAATCGGCGCTGCGTCTGTTCGGCTTGATTCCCGATTCGCTCGAGCTCCGGCCCACGATGATCGATCTGCTCACCGAGCAAATCGCCGGATACTACGATCCCGATTCGAATGCGCTGTATATCCCCGCCGACATCGAGCCGTTTCAGCTGCGCATCGTCGTGTCGCACGAGCTGGTTCATGCGCTGCAGGATCAGTACGTCCGTCTCGACTCGATCATCACGCAACGCCACGCCAACGATCGCCGTTCGGCGGCCCAGGCGATTTTGGAGGGCCAGGCGACGGTGGCGCAGATCCCCGTGCTGATGCCGGAGCAGAAACCGGACACATTCGCGCTCGGGTGGTTCTGGAAGCAGCGATCCGCGATGGCGGCCCAGCAGGCGCAGATGAAAGAATTCGCGCGCGCGCCGTTGTGGCTGCGGGAAGGGCTCGTCTTCCCATACCTCGGCGGAGCCGATTTCATCGTCTGGTTCCGGCACAAGTACTTCGGCCGCTCCGTGCTGGATTCCATGCCCCGCTCGACGGAGCAGATCCTCCACCCCGAGCGCTACGCGGCCCACGACGAGCCGACCGAGGTGCGTTTTGCTCCGGGCGGAGCGGATACCGTCCAGTGGGAAGACAACCTGGGTGAGTTCGAAACCCGGCTGCTGTTTCAACAACTCCTCGGCGACGAAGCCGAGGCAACGAATCTCGCGACGGGGTGGGATGGTGACCGCTATCAGGTGCTCGGGCCGAAGAGCGACGCCCTCGTGTGGTACAGCGTGTGGGATGACGCCGCAGCGGCTCTGCGCTTCACGGGCGGGCTGCAGCGCGCGTGGGCAAAACGACCGCCGGACCCTAAAGCACGCCGGT